>NZ_JAMPKG010000005.1:0-213232 GCF_039962015.1 Trichocoleus sp. AS-A1
AGCATTTTTAACAGATGGGGCTTTTTAACAAGAGTGACCCCATCTTTTTTTACCGCAACTTGGCTTCAGGAGCGCTTGCACTAGGCTTTTGACGGGGTTGTCACCCCGTGAGGGCTATGATGCCGACGAGCGGGTGATTGACCGACTCAAGGCTGAAGGCAAGACTGCCGTGATTCCGCAACGTCGCAACCGCACGACGTTGCGAGTCTACGACACTCATTTGTACAAAGCCCGTCAAGGGAATTGAAAACTTTTTTGCCAAACTCAAGCAGTATCGAGCGATTGCAACGCGCTACGACAAGCGTGCGGTTAACTTTCTCGGTGCGGTTCACCTCGCTGCTGCGGTCATCAGGTTGAATTGATGACACGTCCTGTAACTATGTATTTTTTTACATGAATTAATTTTTAGGATTTTGCATAAAACTTTGGCTTTTTAAGTTGAGTAATAGATAGAACGAGGGAAAGGAAGGTTAACCCTCAGTTCAGACTACAAGTCTAAAAGAGGCTCTAGAGAGATACGAGAATTAATTCCAGGCTCTCTTAGAGTACAACCGGCAATCAGCACTTAAGGAGAGTAATCCATGCGTCATTTATTATCCCCCCGCCGATCTTTTTATCATCGCCTTGTGACTGTTCCAAGTGTGATAGTGGTTGTGTTCAGTGGACTAATTGGTAGTGTGCCTGAAGTCAAAGCTCAAACTTCAAACTCATCAACAAATGGATGCAGCTATGTACCAGACAGGGTGTTGGGTGTGTTCAGCTTCGGGCAGGCTTGCAACAACCATGACATTTGTTACAGCAGCGGGTCGGGTATTTCTAGAAAGGTATGCGATGACAGATTTCTACAAGAAATGCAGCAATACTGTAACAACACCTATAGTTGGTACAACCCTCAGCGCTGGCCTTGCCGAGGCTTAGCTAGAACATATTATGAGGCCGTAAAGCAGTTTTCTAAGTCCTACTATAACGGCCAAGCTTGCATCTATGGCTACGTTTGGCGTGAAGCTATTCCTGGCGATCGCGTGTGCGTAACCCCAGAAACTCGTTCGCAAACCGCCTATGACAACAGCCAAGCTGCTGCCCGCAGAAATCCAAACGGTGGCGCTTACGGATCTGATACTTGCATCTATGGTTACGTTTGGCGTGAAGCTTTTCCTAGTGACCACGTGTGCGTAACCCCAGAAACTCGCTCCCAAGCTGCCTATGACAACACCCAGGCTGCTGCCCGTCTCGATAACAGCTAACGACGCAAAGAGCTAGAGCGCCGATTCAGCGATCCAGCATATGGAAAAATGGGCAATTGGACGCTCATCACCAACGGAAAATCGAGGTTTTGATTATTAACGAACCGACGCTCTAGTGAATTCGCATCTGCTTATGCAGCGATTCTAAAGCTGACAGGACAAAGTTCTTAGGAAATAGAGAAGTCGTCTGAAGTCAACGTTCCCTCCAATACGATTTTTCAGCGACATGACTCACAAAGTTAATTGGTCGTGCAATGAATAAAACTGGCAAAACTGTCTACAACGCCAAGGTTAACTATGAAGTTCTTGGGAACAACAGTGTGATTGAGCGGGTTTCCATCTTCACTGAGCCACCGGCACTTAGCCCAGGTCAAACTGCCATAGTCCTGACTTTTATGCCGAATAACCGCAATGTGAGGACAACATCCGTTAAATGGAACGAGAAAGAATAGCAGAGAAAGTTGCTCGCACTCCGGAGCAAACCTTAAAGTCATTCCACATCGCTGTTTATTTTTGGGAGCAAAACAATGCAAACCCTTACTATTTCATCCGCTTGGGCTAAGCTGAAGAATCGTGAAATCACCTGCGAGTCAGCCCTGAATCTATTGGTAAATGAGCGAGGACTTGTTAACTTTGAAAGACTCGATTCAGAAGTTAGTCATCGATTTTTCCGTGAATTTCCTTCTCGCAAGGCTTTGCCTCCTGTAATTCCCTTATTGCTCTGGCGCAACTGTTATTTCCTGGGTAGCTCAGTTACTTTTTCAGATATTGATATCAAAAAACTGAGCGATCGCACTCTCACAGATATCAAAATTATTCCTATTTCCGAGAAGAGCTATCGTGCTTGGTTCCTTACCCAAAATTTCAACGCTGACTCGATCAGCGCATCAACACTCATTAACCCTCTCACAGGAGAGGCAGAGCAAGAAGACATCAGCGAAGTCACAGAACTGTATCTCTCTAAAGCCGCTGACCAAATTAGTCGGATTAAAACCCTCCTTTCCGCTGCTTTGCGTAACCGAGTCAGCGATATTCATCTAGAACCTACGCTAGAGGGGTTAAGAGTCCGCTATCGCATTGATGGCATTCTGCGAGATATTACCACCCTACCACCAGAAATTAGCCGCAAAGCGATCGTTGCCCTCAAAGTCATGTCTAACATGGACATCTCGGAAAGCCGCCGTCCTCAAGATGGTCGAATTGGAGAGAAGTATGCCTCTAGCCAAGATACAGAAGTCAAACTGGATATGCGTGTCAGTCTTCTCCCTTGCGTCGGTGGCGAGAAAGCCGTGATTCGTTTACTTCCGCAGCAGAATCCCTTTTCTGATATCGAAAGCTTGGGATTTTCCAAAAAAACTCTGGCAACTTACAAGAGATGGTTAAAGCAGCCCCAAGGCATGATTATATTTACAGGCCCCACTGGGTCGGGTAAAACCAGTAATCTCTACACCAGTCTGCAAGCGGTAGCCACAGAACACGTCAACGTCGTCACGGTGGAAGACCCCGTGGAGTACGTAGTACCCCGCATTACCCAAACCCAGGTACATGAAGCAGCGGGCATGACCTTTGCATCTGGCTTACGAGCGATTTTGCGCCAAGATCCAGACATTATTATGGTGGGGGAAATCCGGGACTGCGAAACGGCTGAGACAGCAATACGGGCGGCGCTCACCGGACATTTGGTGCTGACTACTCTGCATACTAATGATGCCGCAAGTGCGATTCCCCGCCTAAAAGATATTGGGCCAGATCCAGGTTTAATCAGTGATGCTCTTTTGGGGATTGTAGCTCAGCGCTTAGTCCGTAAAGTCTGCCCTCACTGTGCAGAACATTACACGCCGACTGAGGAGGATTTACGGGTACTCGCTTTGTCGTTAGAGCAGGCTAATCCCCAAGCATGGCGGCGTGGTCGTGGCTGTAGTGCGTGTTTCAATTCTGGCTATCTGGGGCGAGAAGCGGTGATTGAGCTGCTCGACGTTGATGACACTGTGCGGCAGATTATTTACGAAGGTACAATGAGCCAATTGCAACGCTACCTCAGCCAAATCAATTTTGATTCGTTCCGAGTGGCGGCGATTGAGAAGGTAACAACCGGAGTAACGACTGTGGCAGAAGTGCTGCGAGTTTTGCCTCGTAGCGCTTTGTATCGCAAGTCTTGGGTGGAACTGGAAGCCGTTCCTTCAGGCGGTTTAATGTCTTTTAAAAACCCGTTGCCATCTGAAAATTGTCTTTTAAAGGAGCTTGCCCATCCATGACAAGTTAAGGTTATGAGCGGTTTGTCAAGCAGGTAGTCTTATCGCTTTTTAGCAATCGTCAACAACCAGAAGCAAAAACGTCGGTTTATCTTGTCAGAAAAACATCCGCTCTGGTAAGGGCGGGAAAAACCGGATGGTGTATCTGCCTAGTAGTTGAATACGATTCGTGTCACTGACCGAACTAATCAGAGGTACTTGAGCAAGTCCTTCCAATCCTACAGATTTCAAAAGTTTTGCCCAAGCATTTTTCACTTCAGTATTTTGTGGCTCAGACAGATAGCGGTTAGCTAAATTGGTCAGTTCATCGTGCCAAATGACTTGGTTCTCAAGATTAGGGGTTTGCGGAACTCTTGTCACCCAACCATCCAGCTCTATGTCGTCTTCAGGCGTCTCATTCGGAGTGCAACGAACAATAAAGCGCCAATGGTAGCTTTCATTAAGTTTTAGAGAGGATTTTGGACTTGGCGGTAAGGGAATACCAATCACTCCTGGTATTTTAGTTAGTTGCACAGAAGTTCGGTAGAAGGTTTTCGTCTCATTCCGATCGTGCAGTGAAAACTCGATCGAATGTACGTCATCGGGAACATCAGGAATATAAAACCAAAAAACTGGATGCTCGGAAGTCGTTAAACTTTGAGTAGTTTTTTCAGGTATCAAGGCAGTAAGCTGTTGCTCTGTCTGCTTGCAGGCTCCACCACGGCTTCCCCCAGGTGTCGCTATCCGATTATTATCAGGTGTGCCAGTATTGGGTGCTTCTATCAAGCCAGCGATCGCTTGCGAACTGTATTGTGTCCATAACAGTGCAAGGTTGCTGGTAAAGCTAGCGATCGCTAAAACAGTAATAAACGCAAGTTTCATTTTTGGTAGGTTTTTCATCGCTTTACTCCACAATGGAACGATGAGTATTTAGGAGTGCCTTCTGGTGCTGGGTTGGAATTGAAGGGCAGGTGTTAGAAAAGCTCCTTGGTAGGAGGCTCGCAGCGCCGCCTGTGAGCATCAAAGCTAATGTCGCCGGGACAAAAGACAACCAACCACCTTGTAGTAAGAAAACCCAGCACAGTCCATACAAGACAGTGACAGAGATGCAAATCGTCAGAACTAGGAGTAGTGGCGATCGCGCTTTGCTATGGCTTCGCGATCGCACTATCCAAACAACTATTCCACCTGTCAGCGACCAAACCCAGACCCAGAGAACATCGCCCCATTGAGGCAACCACCAAATTAGAGGGCGTTTATCCAGAACTGCACTCAAAATTTGACTCACCAGATGGGCATGAACTTCCAGCCCTCGCATTCTGCCATAAGGAGTGTCGTGATAGTCTTGAATGCTGGCAGCCGTAACACCGATTAGAACCACCCGGTTCCTCACCCACTGTGATTCTAACTTCCCAGTTAATACATCCTTAACGGTTACTCGCTGGGCAATTCGGGGAGTAGCGCGGTAATTAATCAACACCTGATTTCCTCGCGCATCCAAGTTTTGATACCCGCCGCTACGAGATTCTAAACGTTTGAAGACAACGCTACCAAATTGCCAATTTTTATCTGGAGTCGTTGTTGCTGAAATGCCCTTGGCTTCCAGATATCGGTAGGCAAGTTGCAGACTAAAGGAATAGGGTGTGTCGCAAGGTGAAAAAGAAGATATCGGGTTTGGCGTTCGGGATTGGAGATGACGACGAACGGTGTTGCCTTGGGGGTCATTTTCTAAGTCATTAAAGCCAACTTGTTCTGCTGGACTGTTGGGTGGGGGTGCAACAGCGTCTTCTTGGCTGGTTCCGAGCGTGCATACAGTAAAGAGACGTTGATTCTGCTGCAAATGGGCAACCAGTGACTCGTGACCCGGCGGTACGGGTTGGTCGCGAAAGATATCAAGACCAATCGCTATCGGTTGATAACGATCTAGTTTTTCAATGACCTGAGCTAGGATGGCGTCGGGTAGGGGATACTGGTATTGACGAATATCTGCTTCATCCGCTCCTACAAGCAGAATCCGAGAATCTGCCGGTTCGGAAGGACGTTGGCGTAGTAGCTGGTCATAGCTCTCTAACTCCCATCTTTGCATTACTCCGAGCGATCGCATCCCCATCACTAAACCAGTGACAACCAAACTCGTTGCGAAGACAGTTCGCAAACCTCGCCACAGAGGTAAGGTTGGACGGCTAACTTCTTGTGCAGATTCGGGCAACTCAGGCCAAAAGAGAGGCATAGCTGCCGGATTTTGGCAGATTACTGGCAACCAACTGGCACAGGGAAAATCATTCTCAAAACCTTGCAGTCGCTGTCGCGCTTCCCGCACCGCCCGATAGAGAGGTTTGCCACTGGCAAAGCTGTCCAGAAAATACTTCAAAAATGCTTGTGCCACTAGGTCTGGCACTGGTTCTCGCATGACAATTAGTTGCGGGATATGCAGCGATTCTAGCTCCCGCGCTAATCCCAAACCATCACAGGAATTGAAAATAGCCAATTGCAACCCATTTGCAACCGCTTTTTTTAAGCCATATCTGAGTTCGTCAAGGGTTAAGCTATCCGTTGGGTTGAGATAAATCCGCCCTCTTTCACCCTCAGTTTGACTGTGACCCGCGAAAAATAGAATATCCCAGGATTGTTCCCAAAGCCGGTCGTTTAAATTTTGGCGTTGCGGTTCTACCAGAAAGGTTGTTGCTGCGCCGGGTAAATTCTCTAGCTGTTTTCGGTCTTCCTCAACTTGAATGCCTTCACTATTACCTAAAATCGCTAGGATTCTAAATTGGTCTTTATAGCTGGGCGTTTGAATTTGGGGGGGTCGTTCGTACTGTAGGGTACTGAGTCCAATTTCAGCAAAGCTGTAGCGTTCCAACAAATCCCACTGATGCCAGGGAATCTGCCATATCTGCTGGTTTTCGGCACGAATTAGCACCCGCGCCTCGTCGGAGGTGCTGACTTTTTCTAGCCACTTCTCGCGGATCGAGAAAAATGATTCGGCTTTGAGCCAAGTATTCAAGCGATCGCGCAACTCTAAAGCTTGGTTGCGGCACTCTTCCTTCTCTTTTTTGAGGGAACCATCAATCCTGGCTGATTTGGCTTTCAGGACGCGGGTAGCTTTCCCCAAGCCGCGATAGGTTGACTGCCAGCCGCTATACTGTACGGCAAGTTCGGGGGCACTGGGTAACTTGCCAGTAATTTCTGTTTCGGGGCGATCGCCTTCTGTTCCAATCTCCAGCGTTACCCGAAAGCCGGAGTTGAAATCGCCATCTAGTTTGAGGACAATTAACTTGCTCATTAGTCATTAGTCCTTAGCCAAGGGTCAAGACTGAACTTCTCACTTGTTACCCTCAGATGACAAAATTCTCTGTTACGCTAACATCACCCACAGCTACCTTAACTCCAAAATGGTCTCCCGGCTCGCCATCAAATTCTAATTGAATACTCTTATTGTCGCTTCTGGCACGGGCGTCGATGACGGTTTCTCCATCCTCATCCATTACCATTAATTGCAAATTTGAAGGCAGATACATTTGACCTTTTGGGGGCTGCACCTCTACGCTAATATTTATTTCCTGCTCGGATTGTTCTGTAAGCATGACAATCGCAACTACAGATTGACCCGGCGTTCCCAATTCAATCAACTTGCACCGCTTGACTTCAAGAGCATTTCTAAAGCTAAAAGCTAGTTCTGTGGGTGGCGGGTTTAAAAGCGTTTCCACAGCTTGCCAACCAGCTTCAAAGATATTTTCAAACCATTGGCTCAGTTTTACCAAGGGTTTGATTTTATTCAAGTATCTGGGTAACTCGGATAGCGATCGCAACTGGCTCAAAGGTATCTCGGAAGCAGCCACTTCCACAAATCCCAGCAGTGTTGCTTCCCTCAACGATTCGGAAAGATGCACCGCAACATAACCAATCCGTTCCTCCCGAACTTCTGCCGGAATGCGGACAAACTCTGCATCTGACAACACGGGTCTGCACTCTAACTTACCGCGATTTTTTACCACTAAATCGGCAACATCCATTAGCATCTGCATCACCGGATCTGAACTGGCACTCTGTTCTAAATCCGTTTCAAATCCCCGGCACTCTAGGTAAACGTTCACGGCATACACTGCCAAGGTATTGAGATAAACCTGTTTGGCTTTATCAGGTTTGGATTGATAGCGTCGAAATTGTTCTGCTCGCGCATGAGCTGACAAAGCTAGCGGAACCGTGAAAGTCCAAGCATCTATTTCGGAATTCATAATCAATTGATTTACGCTCATTAGTATCGCACCTCATCAAGAAAAACAATTGGTTCTAGGCGTATTGCTTGAACTTAGGGCGAAATTTTTCACAACAACGCTGAAAGAAACAACTCAGAGTTGGCAGCGGAATTTTTAATTCTGCTGAGATTTCTTCCCAACTTTTACCTGAAAATCTTGCTAAGGCTATCGCTGAAAAGTTAGCATCCGGTCTATTTCTAATATGCGTCTGCTTGAAAATTTTTTCACGATCTTCTTCTAGGCATTCGCGCACTTTTTCAAACAAAGAATCTGGTTCGTCTGACTGTACTATATATTCCAATTCGTTCAGTGAAGGTAGCTCCTTAGTATTCGGTTCTCTAAATTCACGGCAACAGTCTATAAATACCCTATCTAGTCGAAAATTAACCCAGTTCATAAATTTTTTATCGCCCCGCTCTGGGTCGTAATTGCCAATGTGTCGGCAGACATAGGTCAAAGTTTTATTAACGGCTTCATCATAAAGCAGGTTATAAAACTGAGCAGAAAAGCTGGCGCGATGTGGGCGGCAAAGCTTGCCCGATAGCCGAATTGCCTCAACCAGTTCCCCTAAAGCTTGCTGCCGTAACTCTGTATCGGGCGGGTATCCTTGGGCAACAAGCGCTAACTGTTTGAGTTGAGTATCAACCAAGATTGTTCTAAAAGCTAGATCCCGCAAGGGATTTGCCCATTCCCTCACGGTCATCTGTTTTGGATTGTATTGGTTGAGTTGTTCGCCAACATGGTGCAATAGCTGCTGTCGGACTTGCTGGTAAATTTCCTGATAAATGCCCAATAGAGGTTTACTTGCAAGCGAACGGCAAATTTTGCGCGATCGCAGTATTTCATCAACCAACTGAGTTAAAGCCAACTGTCGCGCCTCAGTCTGAGGGGCGTGCCGTTGCGCTTCTGTTACTAGCTTCTCAAGTCGCTCATCCATAGTCTTGAAAGTACCACTAGAATCGCAACTCGTTAATACAACGTTCACCATTGTTGAAAGTTTCTCCTTCTACCCAGGTGAAGCACCAATTTGACGATCGGGGTGTGTCTGATGAACCAAAAGGCGTCTCGCTAAGTGCATGGTTATCGTACTGAGAATTAGAAACCTTTAATGGTTACTCAGTCTAAACAGTCAGAATTTTATGCATTTTGTTACACAAATTAACTTTTATGATTTTGCATAAAACTTTGGCTTTTTGAGCTGAGTTATAGACAGAAGACAGAAGGACGCTTTGAATAAGTGCCACTATAAAACTAGGAACAAAGACAATGACGGAATACTTTAATGGCAGTTCTGGAGACGATTACGAAAATTACATGGGGCCTGATTCCCTTATTGCCTATGGTAAAGGCGGAAATGACTTCATCTGGGGAAATGATGGCAATGATTTTCTGAATGGGGATGAGGGGAACGACACGCTGCGAGGCTGGAATGGCAATGACTGGCTGTATGGTGGTACAGGCAACGACCAGCTATATGGCGAGGCGGGTAATGACTTTCTAAATGGTTATCTTGGACAATCTTCTAATGAGAGTGACACTCTCACTGGCGGGACTGGAGCGGATATATTTGGGCTTGGTTACAACGGTTCTTATTCTCAGATTGGTTATTTAGACCAAGGTTTTGCTACCATCACTGACTTTAACTCACAGGAGGGCGACAAGATTCGGCTTGGTGGTAGTATTAGCAACTATTCGCTTGATCAAACCCAGAACTGGGGTGGCAGCTCACAACTTGATACTGGTATTTACTACAGTGGCAACTTGATTGCCGTTGTACAGGATACTAGCAACTTTGCACTCCAATCACCTTATATTCTGATTTAGGTTGATGGGTTTTAGGCACTGCTCTATAACAATTTAGGTGGCTCTCCCGTACTTCGGATGATTATCCGAAGTACGGGAGAGTCCTTCTTTCGCACTAAATCTGACCTAATTGTTACCTCGTTAGTTCAATCTTTTTAGCAGATTTATCATTTGTTATTGTTGGGTGGGAGCCGCCCTCTAATTTTCCGCTTTGGGAGTACCCTCGCCAGTCAACTACAACACCACTGTAGAGTCCCACTGGGACTCCGCCCCAGCATGAGTTTTGTTTAATTTGCAAGCTAGCTACTTACGCCCAGCAAGCGCTATGACATTTGCGTAAGTCCTGTCTTCTGTAAACACTAGATACAGGCTGACCATGACCAATAGGCGGACGACAACTTTTGCGCGATCACAGTATTTCATCAACCAACTGAGTTAAAGCCAACTGTCGCTCCTCAGACTGAGGGGCGTGCCGTTGCGCTTCTGTTACTAGCTTCTCAAGTCGCTCATCCATAGTCTTGAAAGTACCACTAGAATTGCAACTCGTTAATAGAACGTTCACCATTGTTGAAAGTTTCTCCTTTTAACCAGGTGAAGCACCAATTTGACGATCGGGTTGTGTCTGATGAACCAAGGGGCGTCACGCTTTTAATCAGAAGCCTCCGATTGTTACTCAGTCTTAACAGCCAGCAATTTTGCATTTTTTACATAAATTAATATTTGCGATTTTGCATAAAACGCTGGCTTTTTGATTTGAGTTACAGACAGAAAGAGGGCTTTTGAAGCTTAACCCTCAGTTAAACACCAACCATAACCATCACTTTGGAAAATCAGGAGAAACGAAAATGGCTACTATCTACGGCACCACTGGAAATGATACAAAAAATGGAACTTCGGCAGATGATACTATCTATGGCTGGGCGCAAGGTGGTAATGCCAATAGTACGTCTGGCAATGACATACTGAATGGCAAGGCTGGTAACGACAAATTGTATGGTGGGACGGGTAGTGACAGCCTCTACGGTGAAGGAGGCAATGACACCCTTGATGGTGGTATAGGTAACGACATTCTTAAAGGTGGTACAGGCAACGATACTTACATTGTTGACAGCACTAGCGATACCATCACTGAAAATTTTGGTGAAGGAACCGATACTGTTAAATCTTCTGTCAGCTTCACTCTGGGCGCTAACCTTGAGAATCTAACCTTGACAGGTAGCAATGCTATTAACGGCACAGGCAACGGACTCAATAACACGATTACAGGTAACAGCAAGAACAACTCTATATATGCAGAAACTGGAAACGACACTGTTTATGCGGGAGCAGGCGATGACTACGTAGATGGCTGGGAGGGTAATGACACGCTATATGGCGAGGCAGGTAATGACTCTCTAGTTGCTTGGAAGGGTAACGACTATCTCTATGGCGGGGATGGTAACGACTGGCTCGATGGTTCTTATGACAACGACATCTTGTATGGCGGTAACGGTGACGACATCCTTGGTAATAGTGTCGTCCCGGAGCCTGGCGACGACATCATGTATGGCGGTGCTGGCTACGATGCTCTGTATGGCGGCGATGGGAATGACTCTCTCTATGGTGAAGCTAATGATGACTTCCTCTACGGTGGTGCGGGCAACGATATCCTCAATGGCTTTTACAGCGATATTGATACTGAGTGTGACTCGCTCGAAGGCGGCGCTGGTGCAGACCTCTTCGTACTCGGTAATACCTCAGGTGCCTTCTACCAAGATGCGATAGGCTACGCAGCAATCACGGATTTTGACTGGAGTCAAGGCGATAAAATTCAAGTTTTCGGCAGTGCAAGTGACTATAGCCTTCAGTTTAATAGCGACTTGAATGGGCTTGATATCTTATATCAAGGCGAACAGATTGGTCTTGTGAAAAACACCTCTGATGTCGTCATTTCTGAAGACTTTGTTTTTGTTTAAAAACTGCTGTAGGATTTGACCACACTAATAAAACTGGGGATTAATATACTTTTAATCTCCAGTTATGTGCAAGAAAAAGTTATCGAGCTTTTCCTAAAGCGATCGCAATAGAGCCAGATATTACAAAAATCGCCCCTACCACGCCTAAAACAGTCAGGCGTTCCGGTGCAATGAGGGTGGGCAGAAACATTGACACCGCTGATACAGAGATTAAGGTGACAATGGGAGTTGTTGCTAATACTGCACTCACCCGCGATGCTTCCCAGTGTTCCAAAGATTCAGCAAAAGCACCGTAAGCGATGATGGTATTCAAAGCACAGAAAAGCAGCATTCCTAAATGTAAAGGATTCAGCGTGAGAATGGGTTGAGGTGCGGCAAAAGGGCTAAACAAAATCGCACAGCCTCCATAAATCAGCAGCATAATATTTGAAGATGGTAATTTTTGCAAAAGCTGCTTTTGCGCTAAAGCATAAATCGCCCAGGTTACTGCGGCAAAAAAGATTAATCCGCAGCCGATTAAATATTTACCTTGTGCTGTAATTAAGTTGGCTAATTGTTCGTGAAAGAACAGCGCAAATCCTAGGGTGAGTACGCTTAAACCCGCCCATTGACGTAGAGTATAACGTTCTTTGAAAACAACCAATCCTCCTAAACCCATTAAAACTGGAGCGAGTTGAATTAGGACTTGGGCGTTAGCGGGTGAAGTTTGGTGTAAACCTTGTAGGAAAAGGATATAGTTAATTGCCAAGAATATAATTGCGATCGCTAACAACCCCAGCGGCATTGAGCGCAATTTTTCGACAGGTGGTAGTTGCTTGCGTGCGGCTAAATAAATGGCTAGCAGCCCAAAGGATACCAAAAAGCGAAACCAAGTGACGGTGTAAACATCGAGTACCTGTAGCGTTACCGTCAGGGCAATGGGCAGAATTCCCCACAAAAATACAGTCACAAGCGATAAGGCTAGCCCTAATCGCCATCTACCGGAACTAGAGTGAAGTGGCATTGGTATATTCTGATGAAAAGGGAAAAGGAGCGATACGTTTTGTGCCGCACGCTCCTACAATCTTTCCTTAGTGTGTTTGCTGTTGACATCTAATCTTCGACCATTTCCAGCAGTTCGGCTTCACTCAGTTGGGTGATTCCCAAAGCTTCAGCCTTTTCTAACTTGGAACCGGCATCTTCCCCCACCAGTAAGTAGTCGGTTTTGGCGCTAACGGAACCCGTAACTTTACCACCGGCTTTTTCAATCAACGCTTTCGCCTCGTCGCGCTTCAAAGTCGGCAGCGTACCAGTAATTACAAAGGTTTTGCCTTGTAGGGGCGAGGGAACGCTTCTACTTTCTGCGGATGGGGTTTCTACCTCGGCGGCGAGTTGCAAACCCGCTGCTTTCAGTCTGTCAATTAACGTTTGATTCGCCGGGACTTGAAACCAATCATAAACAGCGTGGGCAATTTCTGGGCCAATGCCGTACACTGCTTCAATATTCGCTGCGGATGCCGTAGCGAGTTGCTCAACGGTGGTGAATTTTTGAGTTAAAGTTTGGGCATTGACACTGCCGACGTGACGAATCCCCAAACCGTATAATACCCGCGACCAAGGCTGAGTTTTTGAGTGCGCGATCGCATCCACCAATTTCTGGGCTAACTTCTTACCCATCCGTTCCAAAGTTCCCAACCTATCAGCGGTTAAATCGTATAAATCTGCAACCGAATTCACCACTCCTTTATCCACCAACTGGTGCATTAATTTTTCGCCCATGCCGTTAATATCCAGTGCATTACGGCTTGCCCAGTGAACCAGCGCCCCTTTGAGAATGGCGGGACAAGAAGCATTCACGCAGCGCGTTACCGCCTCATCAACAGGTTTTACCACTGGCTGATTGCACACCGGGCAACAGGTGGGCATTTGGAAGGGTTGAGTTCCCTCTGGGCGGAGTTCTGGCAGTACGCGCACCACTTCGGGAATGATTTCTCCGGCTTTGTGGATAATCACCGTATCGCCAATCCGAATATCAAGCGATCGCACATAATCAATATTGTGCAATGTGGCTCTTTGTACGGTTGTCCCAGCTAATTGCACTGGCTGCAACTCTGCCAACGGCGTCAGCGCCCCCGTTCGCCCCACATTGATAGAAATATTTTCCACTCGCGTTGGTGCCTCTTCCGCTGCGTATTTCAGCGCCACTGCCCAGCGGGGAAACTTTTGCGTAAATCCTAGCTTTTCCTGAAGCGGAATCGAATTGAGCTTCACGACGACCCCATCGGTCATATAGGGTAGATTTAATCGCCCTGTATTCCACTCGTCATAATAATCCCGAACATCTTCTAAAGACTGGCAAAGCTTGCGATTGGGATTCACCTTAAATCCCATTTGTTGCAGCAATTCCAACGATTCCCACTGAGTTCGGGCAACCTCAGCATCATTCTTCCCAGGAATTTGCAACGTATAGGCAAAGAAATCCAGCCGCCGCTTTGCCACAATCCGAGAATCTAATTGCCGCAAGGTTCCCGCCGCTGCATTACGAGGATTGGCAAATAACTGATCGCCAGCTTGCTGCCGTTCCTGATTAATTTGCTTAAACACATCTAAGCCTAAAAACGCCTCGCCGCGCACTTCTACGTGAGTGGGAGGGTTTTCTAAATTCAATCGCAAGGGAATAGCGCGAATTGTCCGCACATTCTGAGTAATATCTTCCCCCGCGATGCCATCCCCCCGCGTGGTTCCTCTCACCAAGATGCCATTTTCATAGGTGAGTGCGATCGCAGAACCGTCAATTTTCAACTCCGCGACATATTCAAAAGTATTGAGTTCGGGAACTTGTCGCCGCCATCGTTCCTGCCATTTGGCAAATTCCTGAATATTAAAGGCATTTTCCAAACTATAGAGAGGGATATTGTGCCGCACCGAGGAAAACTGAGTTGCCGGTTTCTCACCCACGCGCTGAGTGATGCTGTCCGGTGTTACCAGTTCTGGATACTGGGCTTCTAAGTCTTGCAGTTCCCGATACAGCCGGTCATAGATGGCATCCTCCATGATGGGAGCATCCTGGACATAGTAGGCATAACTGGCTTTGTCCAACAACTGTCGCAGTTCCTGTACCCGCTGCTTGACTGCCTCTGTCACTTCCACAGCATCCATCCCTACTTAAAACTCTATCTGTTTCCGCTTTTAGTCTAACTGCCATCACCAGATATAGAACGGCTCTCAATGGATTTCAACACAACCGGAACCTTGCCCCCAGCTCCCTCTCCGCTTTTCGAGAGCCAAGGTGGTTTCATACAGTCACAGAAAATATCGAGGCATTGCGACATTTAGTAGGGGCATAAACACGCCCCTACTAAGTGAAAGAGGAGAGGGAATTTATTGTTGAAAGAATTTTAGAGCGCGATCGCTTAGCCTTATCTGACGCGAAACCTCTCACTTCGTATCAGCAGGCGATTTTTGTATTTAAACTTCATATTTCTAGTTTGCGGAGTTTATCCAAATCAGGTTGAAGTATTCCAATAACAATCCTGTTAGTCGGAATCGTGACTAAGCAAAATTACGAATTTTTCTTACAGCGATTCTCGCTAAATCCGCAAAATCCACAATGCTATTTGTGGATATGTCAATAACAATCACAAGAAGTAATAATCTGAGGAAAAATTTAAATGTCTGAAAGAAGACCAAATCGTATAGTTCCTATTATTGTTGGTACTGCCGTTGTGGTAGCGGGAGGCATCGGTACTTATCTTTATTTGAAGGGTGCTTTTAGCGATGCAACCAGCCCTCTTGCAAGTGCCAAAGTAGTGCCAGATGAAGCATTAATGGCGGGTTTTGTCTCCACCGATCCGAAAAACTGGGCGCAATTGCAACAGTTTGGGACTCCGGAAGCCCAAAAATTGGTTGATAAAGGGCTGAAGGATTTCAACAAAGAGATGTTGGCTGAATCCAACATCAATTATGAAAAAGATGTTAAGCCTTGGCTGGGTAGCGTGATGTTTGCCGTTCTGCCATCACCGACTGTAAAACCGGCACAAGCGACACCTCCAAAATCGTCACCGGAAGTCCGGATGTTAATGGTGGTCGGCGTCAAAGACAAAGTAGGTGCTTTAAGTTTTGCAAATAAGCTGAAAGCCAAGAAAGCTGGAACCAAACAAATAGATTACAAAGGCATCAAAATAGAGGAAACCACAGATAAAAGTGGCAAAACCTACACAGCTTTATTAGACAGTCATTTAGTGATGTCCGATGAAAAAGAAGCAGTGCAACTCGCCATTGATACCTTTAAAGGACAACCTTCATTTGCTAGCAAAGCAGGTGCAGCCAGCCTTCTGACTAAGGGTGTAGACGTACAAAACTCCATCGCTCAATTCTATATCCCCGATTATGCGGGGACGGTGCAGCAAGCACTGGCAAATAATCCGAATACGCCCCCGCTTCCTCCAGAAACCCTAAAGCAGTTAAAGGCTGTGCAGTCGGTGGTGATGGGTGTTGGGATTGATAATGCTGGTGTGAGGATGAAGGCGATCGCAAAGGTAGATCCCTCGGTAATGAAAGTTCAGTACAAGGCTTCTCCTGGCAAAGTCGCGTCTCAACTTCCGGCTGAGACAATTGCCCTCATCGCTGGAAATGGAATCAGCCAAACTTGGGCAACGGTTGTCGAACAATCCAAAGCCGATCCCCAAGCCCAGCAGGGGTTTGACATGGCAAGACAGCAACTCAGACTCGTCAATCTTGACCTAGATAAAGATATCTTCGGATGGATGGATGGAGAATTTGCTCTCGCGGCGATTCCATCGACCAAGGGAATCTTAGCACCCGTTGGATTTGGTGGAGCTTTGGTATTTCAAACCAGCGATCGCAAAACGGCTGAAGCCACCTTTAACAAACTGGATGCGATCGCTAAAGGAAACTCAATCACCGTAGCGCCTAGAAAAATTCAGGGTAAAACCGTTACCGAATGGCAAATGCCGCAACAAGGCGCTTTCTTAGGGCATGGTTGGATAGATGAAAACACGATGTATGTGGCGATTGGTGGTCCCATCGCCGATGTCATGGCAAACAAGCCCAGCCAGCCTTTGGACAATAGCACATCTTTTAAAACGGTCACGGGGTCTTTGCAGAAGCCAAACGCAGGCTATTTTTACCTCGACATGGACAAAACCATGTCTTTGGTGAATCGCCAGCTACCACCAGCACAAAAGAGTTCCATCACGCCTGAAACCACTGCAATTCTGAATTCCATGCATGGTATTGGTTTGACGGTTACTCAACCAGACGCATCAACGGGTCAAGTTGAGGTGTTACTTGCACTCAAGCCTAAAACGGGCAAATAGGAAGTCGCTGGGAATAAGTAATTGGTAATATTCTTGAAGGGTGGGCAATGCCCACCCTTCAAGCTTTGGTGGGATGAAAGCTCATCCTACTGAGACATCTTTATTCAGAATTGGAAATGGGTCACAAGGTCATTTGTTACTTACGATTACCCATTACCCATTACTCATTACCTATTACCTTATGACTACCACAGTAAATACTGAACTTGGATTATCTTCACGCTTGGTAAACGGATTGCTCGCGATTAAACCATTAGCCAATCTAGCCAAGCAGCAAGCGCGTTCTATGATGATCAAACGCGCCGAGAAGATTGGAGTGCCTTGGAGAAAGCAAGTACAGACGTTTTCACAATATGACTGGGAAAGTCATCTGGCTCAAGTAAAAAATCCCCAACTGACTTACCCAGAATATTACCTGCGATCGTTCCATGCCTACGACAACGGTAACTTAAGCTGGGAAGCCGCTTGGGAAGTAGAAGTTGCGGCTTATGCCGTTCACGCCGGAATTTGGCCTGATGCGGGGGCGCAAGGAGATGCCCGACTGCGCCAGAGTTATCTTGATATTCTCAAAAGCGAAATCGCTACTCAACCACAAGATATTTTAGATTTGGGATGCAGTGTGGGAATGAGTACGTTTGCCCTCCAAGATACTTATCCTCAAGCCAAGTTAACTGGATTGGATTTGTCGCCTTATTTTCTAGCAGTTGCCCAGTACCAATCCCAACAGCGCCAAAAACCGATTTCCTGGGTTCATACTGCTGCTGAATCTACAGGTTTGCCAGATGCCTCGTTCGATTTGGTTTCTATCTTTTTGATGTGCCACGAGTTGCCTCAGTCAGCAACTATGCAGATTTTCCGAGAAGTGCGGCGCGTACTGCGTCCCGGTGGCTGTTTGGCAATTATGGATATGAATCCTCAATCTGAGATTTATACCAAAATGCCGCCCTACATCTTGACATTGCTCAAGAGTACCGAGCCTTATTTAGATGAGTATTTTGCGTTAAATATTGAACAAGCGCTAGTAGATTCCGGTTTCACTACGCCGACAATCAGCCGCAATACTCATCGTCACCGCACGGTAATTGCCAAGGTGAAGCAGAATTAAAAATTCAACATTAACAAAGATTTTCTTTTTCGTTTCGCGCAAAGATGCAAAGTTTTTCTTAGCGTCTTTGCGCGACACTATCATCCGTCCAATGTGCAACGTCTGGAAATTCTTCAATTTTTAATTATTCTGCTTCTCCAATTAAAGTGAATGCCCCCCAGTCTTTAGGATTTGGATGTTGCTTCATGGTGCTTAGCATAGCGCTTCGCAGGGCGGCGGCTTTATCGGGCGTTTTTTGAAGATTTTGATAAAATTCTGTCATCAATGAGGCTGTAGGAGCGTCTGGCACTTGCCAGAGGGACACAATTACACTGGGTACACCCGCACTCATTAAGCTGCGAGATAAACCGATCACGCCATCGCCAGTGATTCTGCCTCTACCTGTGTCGCAAGCACTCAGGACTACTAATTCGGCATTGAATCTCAAGTCTAGAATTTCTTCAGCGGTGAGTAAGCCGTTATCGTTGCCAGATGGAGCCAACGCGATCGCACTTCCCAACCCTCGAATATCATCTAGTAAGCCATGCGTTGCGAGATGAATGATTCGTGCTGTAGGTATTTGTTGCAGAATCGCTGTTTTCGTTGCCTGAGAGCCGGTGAAAGCTTTCGTTTTAAACAGAGGCGCGATCGCTAAAGCTTCTCGTTCTGCACCCGGTAAGCTCGGTAACTGAGTCGGCGGATCGCCGATTTTTTCAGGAACACTCGGCATTGTGGGATTCCCAACTATCAGCACATCTTGATTTCGTACAGAAGTAGAACTTCGCGTTCCTACAAGCTGTTGTTGCTGATTCGTTAAATCCAGTACCTGAATCGAAGGTGCGGTGAGGATAGTATGTTGTTCAATTAAGTATTTGCCAGAAGCATCTTGCAATGCTGGGAAAGGAACTAGAAACAGTTCGCTTTGTGGAATAAAGATAACACGAGCATTTGGGTCTTTTGGGAGTAGGTCGGCAATAGGTTTAATGAGTAGTTCGTGAAGTTCCTTAAAGCCTTGTTTTGCTGGACTTCCAGGAACTTTAGCCTCTACACCTAAACCACGACCTCTAACACCAATCGATTCGCGGCTGCTGACAACAAGCTCTTCCAAAGAACTCTTTTTTTGCTGTCGCAAAGACTTAAGGTTGACTTTACGAAAGGCAATTTCGCCGGTTGGTTTAACTACCCAAATATAAATTTCAGATGTTTGGGATTGCGAGCTTTTTCCTATGGCATCTATGTCTTCGTAGACAATAGAATATTCAACCAAGGTAGCGTTCTGAAGCTTGGCAATCTCTTTGATTTTGTTGATATTCGGTGAGGTAAGCGTAGCTTGAACGGATGCTTCAGATAACCGCGAAGCTAATAGCTCAACAAAGGCTCTTGCTCTCCCCCGTTCAGCAATTTCCAATGCGGCTTCTATTTTATTTTGGGCAAGTAAAACTTGTTGCAAATTGCGATAAGTGCTGACTTGATCTTCAAAAAGTGATACTTTACTAGCATCATTTCTACCTAATCCGGATCGGACAGATTCTAATACTTCGATTCCATTTTTTAAATATGTTTCGGCTTCCGATAGCTTACCAGCACGCATAAAAGTCAGCCCTAAATTGTTTAAGGCGATGGCTTCCCCTCGTTTATTTTTAATTTCGCGAGAAATTGCAAGATCTTGCTGAAAGTAATTCATCGCTTTATCGTACTCGCCCATAGAATTATAAACGAGTCCCAAATTGCCTATCGCTTTTGCTTCCCCGCGTTTATTATTATTTTGTTTAGCTAAGGCTAAGCTTTGTTGATAATATTCACTGGCTTGCCGGTAGTCCCCCAGATTTTGATAGGAGAGAATTCCCCAAAAATTTAAGATATCTGCTTGCAAATCCCGATCGTTGATTTCTTGGGCGATTTTCAAGCTTTGCTGATAAAATTCTTTTGCTTTATCTGTTGTGCCACTTTCTTGATAAATGTTTCCTAAGTTTAGGATTGTTTGGGCATATAATTTCCGTTTTTCTCGAACTTCTAAGGCACTTTGTTGATTATTGGGTTCATCGGTAATTGCTAAACTCTGCTGATAATAGCGAATTGCTTGGGGAGAATCGTTCAAATTTTTATATACAGTGCCTAAATTAGACAAAATACCCGCTTCTGATTGACGAGCGTTAATTTTTTTGGCAATGGTTAAGCTTTGCTGATAATATTCAATTGCTTCCTGATATCTTGATAGATTGGCATAAATCCCGCCCAAATTATTCAAAATTTCTACTTCAATTGCCGATTCCCCCATTTCCCGCGCCATAACTAAACTTTGTTGATATTTATCAATAGATTGGGAGTATTCAGCGAGGGATTCATGAACATGACCCAGAAGTGCAAGAATTACCTGTTGGCTAGAGCGATCTTTCAGTTCTTGGGCAACGACTAAACCTTGTTGGAAAAACTTTCGAGCTTCAGGGTAGTTGTCCAGCAACTGATAGTAACTTCCGATAGATGTAAGAGCAGCTCCTTCCGCCCTACGTTCTTTGAGTTGCTGAAAAATAGGGAGTGCTTGTTGCCAAGAATCGATCGCTTTCTGATAGTCTCCTATTTGTTGATAAGCAAGAGCCAGCATACCAAGAGCGGCTGCTTCACTTTTAGGATTTTTAATTCCCCGTGCAAGAGTTAAACTTTGTTGCAGATACTCGATTGCTTGGGGATGTTGTCCCAGCGCCGAGTACGTACTTCCCAATTGTCTTAGATTCTTCGCTTCTAAGGGACGATCTGCAATCTCTCGCGCGATCGCTAAACTTTGCTGTTGGAAATCAATTGATTGAGAGTACTGTTGCACCCAATAGTAAATACTTGCCAGGTTTGCTAGAGCGGTTCCCTCTCCCTGACGATCTTTGAGTTCTCGATAAATCGTCAATGCCTGTTGTATCGACTGTAAGGCTTTGTCAAGTTGACGGTTATCAATCTGCTGAATACCTTGCTCTAAAAGGCGTTCAGCTTCTACTTTGCGGGATTCTGAAGTTTGTGCCAACACCTGTGTTATGGAAGGCGCGTTCAAAGGCGCTGAAATGGTAGCTAGGAAAGCGATAAGCGCAAAGATTCCGAGTTGAGGGCGCATAGCTGAAGGAAGATGTTGATTGAGTGCAGTTTACAGTCTTAGCCCAGACTGATAGGGAGTGTCCAGTGGTGCAGGGGAAAGACAACACGATCGCTCTCGGTACACATTCCCGTTAAGATTATCCAGGAACTTGTCCGATAATGGCTTGCGTCTTGAGTAATTGCGCGATCGCTAAATGCTGCTGGTGAAACTCAAAAGTATCTCGCGATCCTTGTGACTAGGGTTTACCGTTTAATTACTCAATAGCCATAAAAAAAGCCCGCTGAAGCGGACTTTATCGGTGCGTTCGGATAGATGTGTTCGGATAGATGCGTTCGGCGATGTTTAGCTCAGCATCTACAGAGGAAAGCTAATAGAGGAAAGTGATCTGAGTAGCGCGAGTGTAAGACGGCTACTCAATCAAGCCTTTTTGAATTTATTTTGGCGACGGCGCAAAATTTCTGCGATTGGAAGAATACCAAACGCCAGTAAGGTTGTGGGTTCGGGAACGTCTTTGCTGGGATTGCCAGCAATCCGGTTGCGAACTGCAACAGCGGTATCTGGGAAGTCGGTAAAGACGCCATCAATCCCTAATTTAAAGAATTGTTCGTACTCCAGCTCTGGGTTGCCGTTGTAGTCTGGAGCGAGGAAGAAGTCTTCACTGCGGAAAGTGTAGGCATGAACCAGCAAACCCGCCGCATGGGCGTCACTAATTAGGGATGTGGGTTGTAACAATGGCTTGTCAGCATCGCTAATGACCCCATCTCCATTGAGATCGTCAGGTTGACCATCGCCATTTTGATCGACCGTCTCAGCCGGAATAATCAGGCGTTTCCAAGGGCCAATTCCGCTTGCATATTGCGCGATCGCATTCAATCCTGAAGAAGTTATGAGATCGCCATAGGTGCGAGAATCACCACTGACAACAAAATCATACGGCTTGGCGGTACTTGCATCAAACAACTGAACCAGCGGCAAATTCGTCAGTGTTTTGAGAAATTTCAAGTTTGCAACTTCAAAGGATTGAATGAAAACCGCATCATCCGCATCGGTGTAACCGTTCTCGCTGAGGATTTTTACCAAAGGTTCCTCTAACGATAATCCGATGGAATCAAAGTAGGTCGGATGCTTCGTTTCCGGATAAATACCAATCGTGCGACCTTTTTCGGCACTCTTTTTCTTGGCTAGGTCGATAACTTCCTGCAAAGTCGGAATTTCATACAAACCATCATATTTAACCGATCCGGGGCGCAATTCAGGGATACGCTCTTTCGCCCGGAGGGTCTTGATTTCAGCCAAGGTAAAATCTTCGGTAAACCAGCCGGTGACTGGTTTTCCATCAATTGTTTTGGTTGTCTTGCGGTTAGCAAATTCTGGGCGATTTGCAACGTCTGTCGTTCCAGAAATTTCATTTTCATGGCGAGCAATAAGAACGCCGTCTTTTGTCGAAACTAAGTCAGGTTCGATAAAATCAGCGCCCATCTCAATTGCCAGCTCATAGGCTGCTAACGTATGTTCTGGACGATAGCCGCTAGCGCCCCGGTGTCCAATCACAATTGGAGGGGCACCCGTCAAAGTTGCTGCTGCTGCTTCACCCACTGGAAAAACTGCCAAAGCTGCTGTTGTTAATAAAGCTAGCTTAAAAACGCGCCACATATTGCTTTCCTCACCAATCGGCTCAAGCTTGGTTGATATGAAATTCATCAGTAAATGTACTTAAGTAAATGTACGGTGCCGAGATTAAGCTTGAGCATTAGGCTGGGTAAAGCTAAGTATAAATACCATTTAAAGATTGATTAAAAGAGCAGAAATATAGCATTTGCGCTTGGATAGAATCTGCGATCCCACCCTTTCTCGCTCTGCTTTTTCTCAAGTTGACGCCAATGGGCATAAACACGCCCCTACAAGTCAGCACTTTTTTGAGAGCGCAAGTAGACACAACGCTAAGTGAAGCTTGAAAATCATCGCGTCTGAAGTGACAAAGCATCTGGGTGTTCGCTACAAATTTGGATACCCCGCGCGTCGCCCTGCTTAGAAGAGAAGTCCACGCAGTCTGAAGGCGTTAACCTAAAGAAATAACCTCCTTAGCCCTGATTCTCGGCTATACTTCGGAGTCTTACAGGTCAATCTCACCATGAAGTTGCAGACTTATTTCGATTCAGAAAATAACGGTCACAAATCCTTTGAACTGCCCGGTGCCCGTCCCCACTACAACCCAGATCGACCCGGACAAGTCGAGCATATTTTCCTGGATTTAGCCCTGGATATTCCTAATCAAACCGTCGGAGGTACTTGCGCCATTACCTTACTGCCGGTGCGGAGTGGGATTGACCGTTTAACCTTAGATGCCGTCAACCTAAATATTCAGTCAGTGCAGGTTGACGAAATACCGCAAAGCTTTGACTATGATGGCGAACAACTGCACATCCAGATGCAGACACCTACTCAGGTGGGAAAAACAATCGAGATAGCGATCGCCTACTCGGTGGAAAAACCCCAGCGCGGTATCTACTTTATTTCCCCCAATAAACACTATCCCGATAAACCCGTTCAAGTTTGGACGCAGGGAGAAGATGAGGATTCCCGCTTCTGGTTCCCCTGCTTCGACTATCCCGGACAGTTAGCCACTTCAGAAATTCGGGTCAAAGTTCCCAAACTCCTAGTCGCCATCTCCAACGGATTGCTAATTAAAACTGAGGAAGATAACCACTACAAAACTTATCACTGGTTGCAAGAGCAAGTTCATCCCACCTACTTGATGACGCTCGCGGTGGGTGACTTTGCCGAAATTCAAGATGAATGGAATGACAAACCCGTCACCTACTATGTGGAGAAGGGCAGAGAAGAAGACGCCCGCCGCAGTATGGGCAAAACGCCCGAAATGATTGAATTTTTCAGCGAAAAATTTGGTTATCCCTACCCTTATCCCAAATACGCCCAAGTGTGCGTCGATGACTTCATCTTTGGCGGGATGGAGAACACCTCCACCACGCTGCTAACCGACCGCTGCTTGCTGGATAAACGGGCATCTTTAGATAATCGCACCACTGAAAGCTTAGTGGCTCACGAACTCGCCCACCAGTGGTTCGGAGATTTAGTAGTCATCAAGCACTGGTCTCATGCTTGGATTAAAGAAGGGATGGCTTCTTACTCAGAAGTGCTGTGGACACACCAAGAGTATGGTTTGCAAGATGCAGCGTATTACCTGCTCAATGAAGCTCGTAGCTACCTTGTAGAAGACAGCAGCCGTTACCGTCGCCCGATTGTCACTCATGTCTATCGCGAGGCGATTGAACTGTATGACCGCCACCTCTATGAAAAAGGTGCTTGTGTCTATCACATGATTCGGGCGGAGTTGGGAGACGAGCTATTTTTTAAAGCCATCCACACCTTTGTTCAGGACAACGCCCATAAAACAGTTGAAACTGTTGACCTGCTACGGGCAATTGAAAAAGCGACGGGTCGCAACTTACTATTTTTATTTGATCAGTACGTTTATCGCGGCGGTCATCCAGATTTCAAAGTTGCTTATTCCTGGGATACTGATAGCAAGTTGGCTAAAGTTACCGTTGCTCAAACTCAAGCCACCAGCGATACTAACGGCAGTCGTAGCGATTTATTTGACCTAAAAATTCCCATTGCTTTTGGCTATGTCTCAGGAAATTCCTCTAACGAGGATCGTGTAGAGACGCGAGATTCCTCGCCTGAACAATCCTCTACTGTCAATTTCAAAACTTTCGCAGTCAGGGTTCACGAACGGGAACAAAGCTTTTACTTCCCCCTCGAAGAAAAACCGAATTTTATTAGTTTTGACATCGGGAATAATTTCTTAAAAACGGTGTCTTTAGAGTACCCAGTTCAGGAACTCAAAGCCCAACTGCAATCCGATCCCGATCCCGTCTCCCGCATCTACGCGGCTGAGGCGTTAGCGAAGAAAGGCGGATTGGAGGTCGTAAAAGCACTTTCTTTTGCCCTGAAAAACGATTCTTTCTGGGGCGTTCGGGCGGAAGTTGCTAAACAGTTGGCAGAAGTTAAACTCGATCAAGCGTTTGACGGTCTAGTTGCGGGTCTAAAAGATAAAGAAGCCTTAGTGCGTCGTGCAGTGGTGCAAGCATTGGGAACGATCAAAACCCACGACAGCTACAAAGCACTGAAACCATTAGTAGAAGACGGCGACGCTAGCTACTATGTGGAGTCCGCAGCCGTGAATGCGATTGGCGGAATTGGGGCGGCAAATCTGGACGAAAAGCCCAAAGAAGAGAAAGTGCTGAAGCTGCTGCAAACAGTACTCAAAGAAAAGGCGGGTTGGAATGAGGTTGTGAGAACTGGCGCGATCGCTGGTTTGTCTCAACTGAAAACTTCACCCCAAGCGCTGGATCTGATTCTGGAATACACTGCCCAAGGCGTCCCGCAAGCGTTGCGTCTAGCAGCGATTCGCGCTTTGGGAACCATTTCAACGGGTCAGAATAATGTCAACTTGGAACGAATTCTCGAACAACTTGCCGCACTCTCCAAAGAGACATTTTTCTTAACCCAAGTATCAGTCGCGATCGCACTAGGGCAAATGGAGACTCCCAAAGCGATTGGGATTTTGCGAAGTCTTGCCGACCAAACCCCCGATGGACGAGTCCGTCGCATCGCTGAGGAAGCGGTTGAGCGGGTGCAAAAAAATGTTGGATCGGATCAAGCGATCAAGCAACTGCGAGACGAACTCGACCTGATCAAGAAGCAAAACCAGGAACTCAAAAGCCGCTTGGAAAACCTAGAAGCGAAGTCCAGCACCTCAGGTACCTAAGCAATTGCGATCGCATCAACCCGACCTCTCCCCCAATCTCCCCTAACCGGAAAACAAGGATCTCCTTTCCCTGTCACAGTGGAGTTGGGGGAGAGAACCGATAAGTATTGCCTCTCTACACTTTAGTTTGTTCCCTTTGAGGCTCCCCTGCGAGTTGCCGGTTCGATTTACCGCCGGGAATTAGCATTTCCAATCCACGGGCGATTAACGGTAGAAACCCGATAACCAACACTACGCCCAATACGTTGAATATCACCTGAGCATTGGCAATTTGGCGGGCAACATCAGCCCCCCCAGAAATCCACTGGGCAAGGCTTGCTAATTGAGCCGCAAATAAGATCCCCACGACTGCGGTTATCACATTGAAAATCACATGAAAGACACCCGTCCGCACAGCTTCGCGCGATCGCCCAATCGTTGCTACCAGCGTGTCAGCACAGGTGCCTACTTCCGCACCCAGCATCAAGGCGATGCCTGCGGGCAATGAGATCAAGCCAGAAGCTGCCAGCGTAATGACAATGGCTACTGTGGCGGAAGAGGATTGAATCAAGACGGTAAACAGCGCCCCAACTAAGGCACCCAGCAGCGGATTTTCCCCTAAGGTTTTCATCCAATCAATAAAGGGTTGGTAGTCCCGGAACGGTTTCATCGCCTCGTCAATCGTGTCTAGACCGAAGAACAGCAAGCCTACCCCCAACAAAATTAAACCGATGTTCTTCCAGCGGTCTGTCTTGCCCAAAAAATGCAACAAGAGGCCAAGGAACAGGGCTATCGGTGCATATTCGTTAATCTTAAAAGCGATCAGTTCAGCGCCGATGGTCGTCCCGATGTTGGAACCCAGAACCACGCCGAGAGACTGGACGAACGTCAACAACCCAGCACTCACCATCGCGATCGTCATGATGATCGTGACCGACGATGAATCTAATATGGTTGTTGCCACCGTGCCAGTTGCCACTGCGGCAAAGCGATTGCTGGTGAACTTGTCGATGAGATTTTTTGCGCGATCGCCTGCGATCGCTTCGAGTCCCTCAGCAAGCCGGGTCACACCATATAAAAACAGCACCAGACCCGCCAGCACACCCATGACAATTTTGAAAATATCGATCTTTCCTTTCGTTTCTCCTTCAGACGAGGCACTCTCAGCCTTGTCACTTTTTCCCTTTTCTTCGCCTTCAGGGGAAGCAGGATTCTGCTGTGCCGCATCAGTTCCAGCCGGAGGCTGAGCGTTGACACTGACTTCTAACGCCGGTGCGTTAAATAAGTGGAAATTATTTCCTGATAGGGAAGGACTAACAATCAAAGCTGTAACTACAAGGCTCAAACCCAACAACTTGAGTATTTTTTTCTTTGAATTTTTTGAAAACAACATGAATGACCCCGCAAAATAACGGCAATATAGGTTCTTAATCCCAGCTACGGGCGAAGTAAACGCTCATGGCAAAGCAAAGCCATAGCACTCGTCATGCTGATCTAAACCAAATTGATACTGATAAAACTCTCTATCGGACTGGCGCTGCGCTTTGACTACCTTGCCCAGCGTCTAGACTCGAAACAGCATTTTCGAGCTGCTGGGTAGACACTAAAGATTTTCGATGTCTCTCCCCTACGGTGCTTACCTCTTCAGAGGGAGATTCACGGCTCTAATACACTATTTATTCGTAATTTAAAATATACTTAAGATTATTTTAATTTCTTCCTTAAGAATAATTAGTCGCTGCTGGTTTTGCTGGTAGGAGACTTTAGCAGTTTTGTCATGGAACCTTGACAGAGAAAAAATAGCAAGTGAGGGAACTGTTTGCTCTCTTAAAGCAGATGGGCGATCCCCGCAAGTGTCTGTAGTTTTGTATACTATAGTTAATAAAACGTTAAAAACCTGGTAAAAATCAATGAGTAAAGTTACGAAAGAATGCGGTCGAAATCCCTGGAAATTAATGTTATTCGATTGATTAGGTTAAATAGTGGCTTGAATACTCCCAGAAGCCGCTAATGGCGAATTAAGTTAGGTTAAAAGAGGCAAGCACAAGCGTGAATCGGTACTCCCTCATCCAGTCTCGGCGCTACGATCCCGAAGCGATCGCCCAGTACTTCCGCTATCGTCCCTGGCGAGTTCTCTGGCGAGCCATCAAAATTATCTGGTTATTTGCAGGGTTTGTTCTTGGCTTAAAGTGGGACGATTGGCTGAACCAGGACTGGAAGAATCGAGAGAAACGCGCCACTCAACTGCGGGAAATCCTCACTCGCCTGGGTCCAACCTTTATTAAAGTCGGTCAAGCTCTCTCCACAAGACCCGACTTAGTGCGGAAAGACTTTTTAGAAGAACTCATCAAATTACAAGACCAACTGCCGCCATTTGATAATGCGATCGCATTCAATATCATTGAAACCGAGCTAGAACGCTCAGTAGAAGAGATATATAGAGAAATATCCCCAGAACCACTTGCTGCCGCCAGTCTGGGTCAAGTTTATCGAGCGCGTCTTCACACCGGCGAAGAAGTCGCCGTCAAGGTGCAACGCCCCAACTTGCTACCAACCATCACCCTCGATCTTTACTTGATGCGATGGATGGCGGCTTGGTTGAGTCCTTGGCTTCCCCTAAATTTAGGGCATAACCTGACTCTGATCGTCGATGAATTCGGTTACAAGTTATTTGAAGAAATTGACTACCTCAACGAAGGACGAAACGCCGAAAAGTTTGCCACTAATTTCCGCGATGACCCCAGCGTTAAAGTCCCAGCCATCTACTGGCGCTACACCAACACTCGCGTCCTGACTCTAGAGTGGATTGACGGCTTCAAACTGAACGATACCGAGCGCATTAAAGCAGCCGATTTGGAAACCGATACCTTGATCGAGATTGGCGTCACCGCCGGTCTACGACAGCTATTGGAATACGGCTTTTTCCATGCTGATCCCCATCCAGGTAACCTGTTTGCCCTGCCAGATGGTCGTATGGCTTATATAGACTTTGGCATGATGGATCAGATGGAGGAGGATACCAAAGAAACCCTCGTTAGTGCCGTCGTTCACCTAATTAACAAAGACTATATTGAGTTAGCCAAAGACTTTGTTAAGTTGGGCTTTTTGACGCCAGAAACGGATATTGTTCCGATCATTCCAGCCCTAGAAAGCGTACTGGGAGATGTCATCGGCGAAAGTGTACAAGACTTTAACTTTAAGACAATTACAGACAAGTTCTCGGAACTGATGTACGACTATCCGTTCCGAATTCCGGCGAAATTTGCCTTAATTATTCGTTCCTTGGTGACACAAGAGGGATTGGCTCTTAGCTTAAATCCCAATTTCAAAATTGTCGAAGTTGCCTATCCCTACGTAGCGCGGCGTTTGCTGACTGGCGAATCTCCAGAAATGCGGCGACGTTTAATTGAAGTCTTGTTCAAAGACGGCAAATTCCAATGGCAGCGGTTAGAGAACATGATTGCGATCGCTCGCTCAGATGATAACTTCGATCTATTGCCTACGGCTCAACTAGGATTACAGTTTCTCCTCTCTGAAGAAGGACAATTTCTGCGACGCCAAGTGCTAATCGCTTTGACAGAAGATGACCGACTTCATACCGAAGAAGTGCGACGTCTATGGAATCTAGTGAAAGATGACCTGAAGCCGTCACGGTTGTTTAATGTAGCCCTCGGAGCCTTAACGGAACTCTCCACTGAAGGAGTCGCCGCACTATTACCTTCTTTTGCCACACTTGCTGCCTTGCAGGAGAGAGAATAAAGTGTTGGGTCTTAGGGAATCGGTAATGAGTAATTGATAATTGGCGCGGTGTGCAACTTTCTGTATTTCTCCCTCCATCTCATAGGGGGATTGGGGGAGCTGACAAAATTTGCTTGACATTTCGATCGCCCCAACCCCTGATAAATTAGAGGCTGAGAAAAAGTTGCACATAGCGGTAATTGGTAATTCCATTACCGATTCCCCGTTGCCCATTTACCCGTTACCTATTAGGAGTTTTTAGTGTACTATTTCCCAGATCCGCCGTATTTTTTACTTGTTTTCGGTTTGTTTGCTGGAATAACCTGTGGTCTTGCTTTTGAAGCCACCCTCAAACAGCAAGTGCGGGAATGGTCGAAGAACCGCTCTACCCGGACTTTGGCTCAGATGCAAGGGATACAATTACAGTTGCCATTCTTGGGAATTTGTGGCGGAATCTGTCTGTTTCTAGTAGCTGGATTAGAGATTTTTGGCTTTCCTGGATGGCTGTCTTTTGGGACTTCGATGCCACTCACTCTATTTATTGGCATGTTAGTTTGGTCGCAACTCAAAAGCCTTTTAGGTCAGCTAGAACGCGGTGGCTCTCGCGCACTTGATTTAGATGCTTGGGAATAAGCGATTAGCGATTCGCTTTGCTATTTAAAAGAGAGAGGGTAAGCAACTGCTTACCCTCTTTCTTTTAGATTAAATAGCAATGATTATTTGGAACCGATATTAGTAGACATCCGCGAAGTCCCAACCATCAACATAGCCCAAAGGCCCTGGCGTCGCCCCAGGAACAACAACTTTATACCACTTGTTGCTCCATTGATTTTGGTCTGGATGGAAGTCTAGAGTTGTGCCAGTGGGTAAAGTTTTAATAATGCGACCCGAACATGGCGATGACCGAACATTTAACGGCCCTTTTGTTACGCGAACCTTTCCAGGAGCGAGAGGATTAATAATCATCCATCCTTGAGCACGATTGCTATCACAAGCATTTGTAGAATTAAATCCGTAAGTTACGCGAATCCAAGTATAACCATTGCCTTGCTGCGTACCTCCGCTAGGATCGTTGAGAACATCAGCTCCGGGTCTAGCGACCCGGAGGATACGGCAGCTGGTACTGGGACAAGAGCGAATGTTCACGGTACTCAGGACGTTATAAACCCGACCATCATCCGTCGCTGTGCCAGCGATATCTGCACCGAGAGCATTTGCCGTACCAACCCTAGCTTTTATCGCTTCGCGGGCTGTCTGAGCTTCCGTAACACCTCCCGCTTGTTCTGGTGCGACAGTTCTGGGAGCAAATTTGTTACCATCTTGAGAAGGTTCAGCTAAATTTTTGGGGACGGACAAACCTACTGCAAGGGCTAGTAGCGTAACCGTTGTGGCACATCCACCAATTACTTTAAGAGATCCAAGGCGCATAGTAGTTCTTTTCCTTTAAATCAGTCTGTGAAGGTTGTTTTCCTTCCGCATGTTATTAAACACAATGATGCAAACTGATTTTTCGGACTTGCCTACAATCAAAAATTCCATATCTATCTCAAGATATATTTAAGAGTCAATAGGGAACTTTTTGAGCCTAATTTTTATCTTTATTCCAATTTTCCAGCTCTAGAAAAAGGCGATCGCTTTTACAACTGAAAGCGATCGCCTTTGTGATTTAAAGCGGGAAAAAATTCAACAGCTTGCCGGTGTGAAGATAGCGGCTTCGATACGATTCAGGGCTTTTTCCAGATCGTCGTTCATGATTTGAATATCGAATTCACTCGCCGCAGCAATTTCGGCTTCGGCACGGTTAAGCCGTCGCGCGATCGCCACCTCTGAATCTTGCCCGCGTCCTCGGATTCGATTTTCTAGTTCGCTGACGGAAGGCGGTAGGATAAAAATCTGTAGGGCGCTTGGGAAATTTTGTCTGATCTGCCGCGCCCCTTCTAGTTCAATTTCTAATATCACCCACTGACCCTGCTGGATTTGCTCCTCCACTTGTCGTCGTAGGGTGCCATAACAGTTACCAGCAAACTCAGCCCACTCCAGTAATTCACCAGCTTCCAGCATTTGCTCAAACTGGTTGCGGCTAACAAAATAATAGTGTTTTCCCTCAATTTCGCCGGGACGAGGGGCGCGAGTCGTCGCGGATACAGAATAATACAGTTCCGGATGACGCTGCAAGAGCGATCGCAGCAAAGTACCTTTGCCTACGCCACTCGGCCCAGTCAAAACAATCAGCCTGCCAGTTTTCATGCTCCTGTCACCCGTGAAAATGCCTATTGCCTTAATTGTTGCTGGCATTCACATCTTTGCCAATCACAAAGCGATGGGCAACGGTTTCAGGCTGAATGGCGGAGAGAATGATGTGGCTGGAATCGGTAATAATCACCGCACGAGTGCGACGCCCATAGGTTGCATCAATCAACTGCCCTCTATCTCTGGCGTCGGTGATAATCCGTTTAATGGGGGCAGATTCTGGACTGACAATGGCAACCACTCGGTTTGCAGACACGATGTTACCAAAACCGATATTGATTAACTGAATGTCCATAAAAAACTAGCGGCATAACCGCCTAAAAAGCTTATTTAAGTCTAGTTCCCATGTTATCTACAAAATTTTTGACTTACAAGCCTAAAATCCACAAAAACTCGCGTTTTTAAGGGATCGCTGCTTTTTTTTCCCTTTTACCCCTATTATCTATTCCGAAAGGCAGAGGTAAGTTTGGCAACCGCGTTAACCTTCAACCGCACAAATTCAAATTAATTCATTCCTCTTGGTGCTAGTTATGAAAATAGATATCCGGCATGACTGGAACAGCTTGAGGGACGCGATCGCTTCATGATTGTCGATGGAATCGCTTTTCGTTCACAGACTGGGAAGTATTTCTTTGTATCCCTATAAAAATCAAATCCTACCAGAGGATGGATGGTTGCAACTATTTACGAGATTTTACATAGAGCACTTATCCGTAGAATTACAATTAATCCGCTTTTTCAGCATTTTTAAGAAATTAATCACCGTATTTTTATTGAAAAAAATAATTTTTGTATCTCGAAATATCAAAAATAAAATGCTTTTACTTAGGTTTTTCCATAACTTTAAAATACAAACCATAGCGATAAAGTTTCCGTAAAATAGGCTACTTTTAGTAGCGGTTATTGGCATGAGTCATTTATGCTAAAAAAGTAGCGCCAACCAAAGCACGGCAAGCGGGGGCGTAAAGATCAATCCTGATATACCGTGCTTCACTTACCAAAACCAGGGAATAAAAAAATGGCTATTCGTAAAACACTTATTGGATTATTGATTGCCACTTTAGGGATATTATCGGCTCCATCTGATGCAAAAGCAATTTCTTTAAGTTATTTAGAAACCGACCAAGTCTTTAAGAATTTAAATGTAGATTTATTGTTTGTTGCGGAGGGTCGGATTGGCAGTAGCAATAACAGCACTTACGAACTCGATTTGCACGATGATACTGGCAGCACTAATTTTACAGTGCAGAAACAACAGGAATTAACAGATTCAAATTACTGGCAAAGTGGAAGAGTGGATGCTTTCACTTTGGCTTACGACGCACTCACAAAGATCGTTACCTACAAAGTCGGAAACCAAACTTTAGCTTACGATTACACATCGAAATTTACTCAAGGCGTCACAGATATCTTTGTCCGCACTAGAGCAAATAACACGAATAGCAGCATGATGGTCAAAGACTTATTGCTGAAAGATGCGTCGGGTACGAAGTCCATCGCCGAAACTTCTAGCGTTTCATGTACCCTGAGTCCTAATTGCACAACCTGGTCCAAGGATGCCAATGGCAATATTTTTGAGGATGTGAAGGGGGGAGTACAATATCTTCGGATCGGCGATGTATCGGGGAGTTTCAGCCTTACAGGGAATTCAATTATGAGTTGGACGGGAAAAATCCCTACCCAATCCAATCTCGCCTATCAAATCAAAGTTGGGACGACCGATGACTGGAAAAACCAACAGAGCGTTCCAGAACCCAGCGCGACGCTAGGATTGACCTTGGGCGCGATCGCACTCGGTTTAAAAACTCGTCGCCGTCGCCAATCTGTCTAAGCCAATGTGTCTCAACAGAAACGGGTGATACTCATTAACGCACAAGGCTGTTTTAAAATAGCTTTGTGCGTTTTTTGTCGGAAGTAGCCTGAAACTGAGAGTATAGAAAGAGACCGCTCCTCGAAATCTTTACAAAAAATACCGATCGCGCGTGCAACTCGTTGACTTTACTACCTTAACTGCCGCTTGTTCTGAGCTGCGTGCTGAGTGGATACCGGCGCGGCTGGAACAAGTTTATCAGCGCGATCGCTTTACAATTTCCATAGCCCTCCGAACCCTGAAGCGGCGGAGTTGGCTGACAGTTTCTTGGCATCCGCAAGCAGCGCGTGTTTGCATTGGCGATCCACCCCCCCGGACGCCAGATACATTTACCTTCAGCGACCAGTTACGACATCAGTTGGGGGGCTTTGCCTTGGTGGCGATAGAAGCGAGTAGCGCTGACGCGAATACACCTTCAGCGATCGCGCCTTGGGAACGAGTGATCGATTTACAATTTGCCAAACGCCCAGGAGATCCGGCTATCTGGCACTTGTACGTTGAAATTATGGGCAAATACAGTAACGTCATCCTTACAGGTGCAGACAACCTGATTGTCACCGCCGCCCATCAAGTCAACGCCCAACAATCTAGCGTTCGTCCCATTCTGACCGGACAGCCCTACGAATCTCCACCCGCCCTCACTGCAACCATCCCGACTTTAAGCGAATCCCAAGAACGCTGGCAAGAACGGCTGAGTTTAATTCCCGCAGCACTGCGGCGTCAGATGCTGAAAAATTACCGGGGTTTGAGTCCAGCGCTGGTTGTCTCAATGGTACAAGCCGCTGGTCTAGATCCAGAGCAATCTGCCGATACCCTCAAACAATCTGACTGGGACGCATTATTTCTCCGATGGCAAGAGTGGCTGCAAGCAATTCGGCAAAGCCAATCCTCTCAGTCTTCTACCCCCTCGCCTACGACACTCCTAACTCAAGGAGAAACAGGGAAGATTTTTCATCCAGGCTGGACACCCGAAGGATACAACGTCTTGGGCTGGGGCATCGTTAAGCCTGCTGAATCAGTCCAACAATTACTCAACCGCTACTACACCGATCGACTCAATCAACAAGAATTTAACCAGATTCATCATCAGTTGAGCCAGAAACTCAACAACGTTTTGGAAAAATTACGCCTGAAGGCGTCTACTTTTACGGAACGCTTGCAGCAATCTGACCAAGCCGACCAATATCGGCAACAGGCAGATTTGCTGATGGCGTACCTTCAGAACTGGGAACCAGGGATGAAGTCAATTGACCTCAATGATTTTGACACCGACAAACCCGTCACCATTCCCCTCGACCCTGAAAAAAATGCCGTCCAAAATGCCCAATCCCTCTACAAGCGAAATCAAAAGCTGAAACGCGCTCGTTCAGCCGTTGAACCTTTACTCAAAGAGGTGCAAACGGAAATAGACTACTTGGAGCAAGTGGAAGCTAGCCTAACTCAGCTGGATTCTTACGATGACCCAGAAGATTTACAAACGCTTTTAGAAATCCGCGATGAGCTGATACAGCAGCAGTATCTACAAGATCCGGACAACCGCATCCGTAGGGACGAGGAGGGAAGCCACCCTTATCGTTACCAAACACCCAGCGGCTTTGAGTTATTAATTGGGCGCAATAACCGCCAGAACGACCAGCTAACCTTTCGGATGGCTGGAGACTACGACCTCTGGTTTCACACCCAGGAGATTCCCGGAAGTCATGGATTGCTGCGCGTCGCTCCGGGTTCTGTCCCGGAAGAAGCCGATTTACAATTTGCCGCCGATTTAATTTCCTACTACAGCCGCGCCAGACAAAGCGATCGCGTGCCAGTTGTTTACACGGAACCCAAGCACGTCTACAAACCCAAGGGTGCTAAACCGGGAATCGCTATTTATAAGCAGGAGCGCATTATCTGGGGGAGTCCTCAAACAGGAATCAACTATCTAAGGTAAGAAGTTTACAAAAAAATGTAAATATTTCTTTCAAAAAATGTGTATTTCCTGTTACAGTAAATATTAAAGAAATCTTACGGCTGGCGGATGGGAACGCGCAGCTCTGGATTTCCTCGGATTAACGACAACAAAAATAAAGATTTTGTTCAACCAGCTGTCACATCAGCTGGTTTTTTTTCAGCGGTGACTAGTCATTAGTCATATCGCAAGGCCTTCCCTTCAGATCCCTGACTTAGAGAAGTCGGGGATCTCGCCTTTAAGAATCCTTTAGGACTGAATCTGATTGAATATCCCCAGTTAAGAGGAACGCTACCCCGCAAGCAAAGCGTGGCGTTCTGCCAATCACGAATGACTAATGACTAATGGCGCTTCACTAGAATGTAAACGTGGTGCGGATAGTGCCGATCACAATATCATCGTTACGATTATTGTGGTCGGGAGCAGTAAGCCAGATAACCCCAGGTGTGATGGCGATATTGTCTGTCAATTGATACTGATAGAACGCTTCAATGTGCAGTGAAGTATCGTCATTGTCTCCCACGGGCGGGGTGGGGATGCCTGCTGCGGTTAATGCGGCGACTGCGCCGGGATTGATATCGATGGTTGAGTTAGTGACTTTCGGCTCCATCCCAACGATAATGCCAGCCAAGTTGCCTTGTTTACCCAGGTCCGGGAAGGCTAAGGTGACAGCCCAGTTCCAGATGTCAACTTTGCCACGCTCAATGAGTCCGCCTAAAGTGGAGAGGTTGCGCGTGTTGGTGTAGCCAACCCAGCCACCCAAAACAAAGCGATCGCTCAGTTGCCAAGATAACTCTACCCCATAAGAATTGCTGATCACGGGGAGATTGGTGCTGAACCCTAAGTTAGTTAAACCCCCGCCGACCGAACTACCGTCAATATCGGTATCGAAGAAGCGGGCAAGTCCGCCCTGGAAATTCGCGAGATTGCTGCCAGTTCCAGTGTCATTGTTGTTGTAAGAATGAATGTAGGTCAAGCCTAACTTCAAGCGATCGCTTGGCTTGATCAGTAGCTGTGCCAAGGCACCATAAGGGCCATTGAACAAACCACCATCTTCTTCCGGGTTAGCGGCGTCCCCTGCTAAATAGCCTAAGCTGAGTTCAAAGCGATCGCCCAACTGCTGCCTTAGCCCAACTCCAGCACCTTCTGCTAGGTAATAAATCGGCGGGCGCGTTCCAAAAGTAGAGAGTGCCCCAGTTGTACCGTCACCGTCGAGGAAGTTGACGGTATCGGTAAAGTCATCTGCCGCACCTGCATTTGCCGCAACCACCACTTCTGTTCTCTCACCGATGGGGAAAGCGTAAAGAAACGCATCCACAAAAACATTACTGTCGGTATCACCTGAGAAAAACAGGTTGCCTTCTGGTGTCAAAGTGCGTTCGGTAAGAGAACCGAGTCCTTCCGCTTGCAGTCGTGTTCTCAGCACATCTTTCCCGGTGAAGCTGGTTTCAAAATTCAGACGGGTACGATGACCAAAAATCGCTACATCGTCGATCTCATCGCCAGTCGCATCTTCTCCCTTGAAAATCCCTGCCAGCGCAAAGATCGCTTCTCCCTGTAGTTTGGTGGTGGTGGAAAATTGATGGCTTTCCAGAAAAGCGGTGCGACCTTCTAAATTATCAACGCGCGTCCGCAATGTCGCCAATTCCGCGCCAAATTCATCAATCAGTCGCTGTAATGTAGTTAAATCCGCTTTGGTGACGAAATCTGCCGAACTGGCGGCAATCAATTTCTCGATTTGTTGCAGACAAGCATTCAAACCGGCGGCAAATTCATACCGGCTGAGTGCCCGGTTGCCGCGAAAGGTGCCATCGGGATATCCTGCAATACAACCGTAACGTTCGACAAGCGATCGCAGTGCTTCATACGCCCAATCTGTCGGTTCTACGTCTTGCAGTTGGGAAACATTAGTGACTTGTTCTAGAGAACTATCCAGAGAACTATCCGTGTCCTCTGGATTGGTATAAACATCGATTTGTTCTAAAACGTCGGCATCAGCCGTTACTGATGTCGGGGTGGTAGCTGGGATTTGGGCTAAATCCGCCACTGTTGACTGATTCGGCGCGATCGCCGCTGATGCGGGTGTTTCTACCTTGACAGCAGATGTCTCGTCCAGCTTCATCTCAGAAGTGGTAATTGGGGCAGCTGCCACGGCTACCGAGTTTGATACCAATTCTTCATTTTTTTGATGTAACGCTTGAGATTCCTCTTGATCCTCCTTGATTGGGAGAGTCGGAGCGATCGCATCCTCGATTGCGTTCTCCTTAACTTCCATCACCGCCGGGGTTTCCGTTGCGAATGCCCCCGCATCCGTTAACAACATTGCACCGAACACTGCTGGGCTTACCAGCAGCGCATTCCACAGGTTTTTAAATTTCATTTCTCACTCCTGACACCCTTTCAAGATTCTCCGCAGCGACTGACTGCTCTACAGTTTGCTAAAGACAATTTATTGACAATTTTGCTGAATTTTGCTTATAAATTGCCTTTTTCCAATGAAAAGCATCCGTTGCTGCTGAGAAATTTTGCTTTTAAACACTTAAGAGACAAGATTTCTCCAACTTTTACAATCCCCCCTGATGGCATTTACCAGTCAAAACTCAACTATCGGCAGCAATATCATACTAAAATGAGAATTATTCTCATAATATTAAAACAAGACTCATTCTCAAAAAAAGTAGATTGACACTTCCACCGTCAATCAGGAGATAAACCGTGACGTGCCTTAGAATCCGACATTATTCGAGCAAGCTTGCCCTACCTTTATTACTGCTGCCAGTGTTCGCTGCTGGGTGTACCTCATCAAATACTTCTGTCCCATCCCCACAGCAGAGTGCTTCACCGCAGTCGCCAGTAGCAGCGCAGAATCCGAAGTCTCCACGGGTAGTGGCAACGTTTTTGCCGATTTATTGGTTTACCAAGGCAGTTGCGGGTAACAAAGCGCAGGTAGAAATTTTAGTGCCACCAGGATCGGAAGTGCATGAGTATCAAGCGACACCCGCAAACGTGCAAGCGATCGCCCAAGCAGATGTGCTGGTAAAAAATGGCTTCGGCTTGGAAGAATTTCTTCAAGAAACTATCAAAAATTCTGGAAACGCTCAGATTAAAGAAATTGATAGTAGTAAAAGCATTAACGCCTTAGAAGACGCCTCACCCGTGGTGAATGGTCAAGCAGCTAGCCACGAAGACCACAACCACGAGGGAGAAGCCGGTGCAAAGGCAGAAGAACACGACCATGCAGAAGGTAATCCTCACGTTTGGCTCGATCCAGTCCGAGCAAAACAGCAAGTAGAGAATATTCGGGATGGTTTAATTGCAGCCAATCCTGAGAACAAAGCGACTTATCAAGCAAACGCCACCGCCTACATTCAGCAACTGGAGGCGCTAGACAAAGAATTTCAGCAGCGTCTGCAACCTTATCGCGGTTGTACTTATGTCACCTTCCATGACGCCTATCCTTACATTGCTCAACGCTACCAGCTTCAGCAAGTTGCAGTAGTTCAGATTCCCGAAGATAACCTTTCGCCTGCTGACATCCAAAAGGCGGTTGGGGCAGTGAAAAAGTACAATGTTAAAGCCCTACTTGGCGAACCAGGAACTGACAATAAATTGCTTGAAAGTCTCTCTACCGACTTGAAATTAACCCTGAGAACCATCGATCCTCTGGAAAATGGCCCCCTGACTCCGGAGCATTATTTCACCGCGATGAAGCAAAATCTGCAAACCCTGGAAGCTGCCTGCAAGTAGACGTGAGAAACTCTGACACCCCTATCCCATCGCCAATTCTGAAAGTTGACGGCTTAACTGTATATCTAGGCAGCTATCTGGCGCTTCGGGATGTCTCTTTTGAATTGCTACCCGGAACTGATACAGCAGTAGTTGGCCCGAATGGTGCGGGTAAAAGTACGCTGGTGCAAGCAATTCTGGGATTAATTCCGCGAAGTGCCGGAAAAGTAGAAATTTTTGACCGTCCAGTTGAACGTTTGGGGCATTGGTGTCACTGGTTAGGCTATATGCCGCAAAATTTTATCTTTGACCGGAGTTTTCCAATTTCTGTCGCCGAAATGGTGGGGTTGGGATGGGCGAAGAAAAATCAGGAGTCAGGAAAACTCACGGCTCAAAACTTTTTGTCATTCTGGCGGAAAGATGAAAAGAAATCAGAAGCGATCGCATTTGCCTTGAAACGGGTAGACGCTTATCACCTGCGCCGTCAATCTATCGGTACTCTGAGTGGTGGGCAACTCAAGCGTGTTTTGTTGGCTTATTGTCTAGTCATGCCTCGTCAACTTCTAGTCCTGGATGAAGCGTTTGCCGGTGTGGATGTGCAAGGTGCAGCAGATTTTTATGCTTTGCTCAATGAACTCAAACGCGAGCAAAATTGGACGGTGTTGCAAGTTTCCCACGATATTGACATGGTAAGTCACCACTGCGATCGCGTTCTCTGCCTCAATCAAACGGTAGTCTGCACTGGCACCCCGGAAATTGCCCTTTCCCCTCAAAACCTGCTAGCCACTTATGGCCCAAGTTTCAGTCGCTATCATCATCACCACTAAAAAGAATCAAAATGCTAGGAGTTTTTAATATTTAATTGGCTTCATCCAAATGTTCTGCAACAGAGCGATAGAGGTCTAAAACGTGATTATCTTGAAGGCTATAGAAGACCTTGCGCCCACGCTTGCGGTAGCTAACCAGTCGCAGGGCACGTAAGGCTCTCAACTGATGGGAAACCGCTGATTCGCTCATTGCCAGCGCTCCTGCCAAGTCACACACACACAGTTCTTTGAGTGCCAAAACTGATAGAATCCGCAGGCGATTGGCGTCTCCTAAGAGACTAAAGAACTCCGCCATTCGCTGGGACTTCTCGGTGCTGAGAATCTGACTTTGCAATTGGTGAACGTTATCTATGTCAACCGGATGTGGCGGATTACAATTTAAAGTTTCTGTCTTCTGAAGGTCGCTATTTACAGCTTCATCAGATGAAAGTTGCACTGACATTTCTCAAGCTATAGGTAGATACTCTTATCGTAACTGATTCGCTGACGTGGATGGAAAGCTCATGACTCTCCTAGATTGGTCGATCTCATTTCATTTTCACTGGCTAGCGATCGCGGATAGCGCTAACTTAATCACCTTGTTGCAGTTTCCCTTCATGCAACGAGCGATCGCAGGTGGCGTCCTGATGGGACTTCTCGGCGGATTTCTTGGCAGTTTTGTCACTTTGCGCCAATTGTCTTTTTTCAGCCACGCCGTTGGTCACGCGGCTTTAGTCGGGCTGGTGATGGGAGTCTTATTGCAGCTAAATCCCACCTGGATGCTACTACCCTTTACGGTAATTTTTGGTCTAGCGGTTCTCTACTTGATTGATCAAACCAATCTCGCCAGCGACAACATCCTCAGCATTGTGCTATCCGGTGCCTTGGCAATTGGCGTCATCCTCAGCAGTTTTATCCAGGGATACCGAGGCAACCTCTTAGGCGCTCTATTTGGGGATATTCTCGCAATTAATAACACCGACTTGGTGCTGGTTTTTCTATTGCTTGTGGGCAGCGGTATCTTCTTACTGTCAACGCTGCGAGAGCAAATCTTATTGACGCTTAACCCCGATGTAGCAAAGGTTCAGGGTGTTCCAGTTCAGCTCTATCGCTACTTATTTGTTGTACTGCTGTCCCTGGCAGTTGCCGTTTCTATCAAAGCCGTAGGCATCTTACTCGTAAATGCCTTTCTAGTGATTCCCGCTTCTACTGCCAAGTTGTTGAGTCACCAATTTATCTACTTTCTCTGGCTCTCCGTTTTCTTGGGAGCGATGAGTAGCGTTGCTGGAATGATTGTATCCGGTCTTTTTAACTTTGCTTCTGGCCCTAGTATTGTTCTCGTCCAGTTTTTGCTGTTTCTAGCCGTTCTTGGCTGGGCAAAGCTGAATCTGCAAACTAGCTGAGACAAGTAAGGTTAGCGGGTTGTGGATTAGCCGGTTGAAGGTTAGCCAGTTTATGAGAACTTTCCACTGCTGTAAACCTTCAACCTTCAACTCTTGTAAGCTTTCAACCTTCAGTTAGCCGCAGTTACAGCCGTGATGGGAGCAGCCTTGTCCAGATTCGTGACCATTGGCACAAGCTTCGCCGCAGTAGTATTTACCACCTTTTTCCACCGCTTCGCTGATGGAAACAACGCACAGGCAAGATTCACAGGCACATTTCATCGAAGTTACGGTAGTCATCACTTTGTCCTAGTCAACTCTTCACTTACTATAACATCTGAACAGATATTCAGATATCCGTCCTTTTCAGGAATCGTCATAGAGATAGCGATACAGAGATAGCGATCGCCCTTGCTGGAACTGCGATCTCTGACAAAAAACAAAAATATTACCGAATCTGCCACTAGGGGCTTGTCAACACTGTCTAACTTTGTTAATTTAATAAAGCACCAAAAAAAGTGCGCCGGGATAGCTCAGTTGGTAGAGCAGAGGACTGAAAATCCTCGTGTCCGGAGTTCAAATCTCCGTCCTGGCATTTTCTAAAACATAGATTCAGCACAAATTTTAGCTGATTGTCACTGCTACATTCTTATCGGGATTCTGTAGAGTCTACATAAATCCTGATTAATAATAAATAGCTATATAGCGATAAATTAAGGAATTTAGATTCACGGCAACCCGCTTTTCTGCTGGATTGGCTTTGTCCTGCTCTTTCTGGTTTATTCGAGAGGTCTATGCAGTACGTACCGGATTGCGTAGTGATATTGCCGGAGAGCGTGCGATCGCGCTTAACAGACAAAATAAAATCCCTCTGCCAGTAGTACAATCTGGAAATCCGGGATTAGTGGCTCTCCAAGAGCGCGTGAAAGCAGCGCCTCTTGGTTAGAGTTGGCTTAACTCTAATATCCACGCAATCGGGCTTGCCAAAACCACTTGGTTTTGGCAAGCCCGATTAATTTACGCGAACTTTTGAAACCCGCGCAAGTGGATTTAGGCAAATTTCACTCGCACTTGTTACGACAGCGCAATATTATAATTTCTGTTTAGTTTTTAAGACTTCTATGTAAGCGATGGGAAGAACCACAGGCCAGAAAACTGTTGCGACCGTCAAAGTGATAAAAGAGGAAAATCTTTCTTCCGTATTCCAACTGCGATCGCGCTTAAACAATTCTAGCCAGAGGGTAAACAAAGTAGCAGCTATCAACAGGTAAATCACTTCTATACAGATCATAAGTTTATCCGGAGTCCTTTATCTCTCTCTATTGAGCATTCCCATACCAGAGATCGAGAATTTTTATTGCTTAACAAAACTTAGCACTGAGGCATTTTCTCCCCTTCTCAGAGGCAAAGCCTGTTATGCCAACAACAGGAGCAAGTTATGTCGAAAATTAATAATTCAAGGACCTAGTAACGAACCATCAAGGTTGTTGCTAAAGTTAATTTTTGCTTTGCTAGGTCGCTCTATTACTTATCAACGCTTGCTTTGCCATTTACGCAAGCAATTCCGAGATTACACACGTTCCCTCCAACCGTAGGCAGTAGAAAGCGCAACAAGCAACAGTGCGTTAGTCCGGAAATCTATAAAAATTGAGGCGCTTCTACAAAAGCCCCATACAGCCATTAGCTCAAGTATGACCGTCAAGCTAAAGGCAAGAAAAAACGAAACGTACTACCCTTTCCCAGTTCACTTTCTACTTCAATCTGACCGCCTTGCAATTCGAGCAACCGGGAGGAAATCGCTAAACCGATGCCGGTTCCTCTAGAATTTTGGCTTCGAGACTGTTCAGCCCGCCAAAATCGCTCAAAGATATGCGGCATATCTTCTGGTGCAATTCCTTGACCCGTATCAACTACAGCAACCCAGAGGCGTTTTGGTTCAGTCCAAGCTTTGACCGTAATCGAACCAGCACTGGTATATAGCAGCGCATTTCCCAACAAATTGACCAGAACCTGCTCCACACGGTCAATATCAGCTAAGACCGGGGGCATCTGGGGCGGACAATCTAAGCGCAGCACCGGGCCATCTTCCAGCACCTGGTCAGAAAATTTTTCCAACAGGGACTCTAATAAAGGTCGTAGATTAACTGGGTGGAGATTAATTGGTAAATACCCTGCCTCTGCTTTAGAGAGTTCCTGCAAATCATTGACTAACCGCTCTAGCCGAGTTGTTTCCCTCACCAACTGCTGGTAAACTTCTGGCGATGGCTCAATCCTGCTGTCAGCCATCTCTTCCAAGTACCCGCGAATCACAGTTAGGGGCGTTCGGAGTTCATGGGTCAGGTCGCTAATCAGTTCTCGCCGCCGCTGTTCCACACCTTCAAGACTAGACGCCATGCGGTTAAAACTAGAACCCAGGCGGTTGAGTTCGGGAATTTCACTTTTTGGTAGTCGCTCATCTAGATGCCCAGCAGCAAACTTGCGGGTAATTTGTTCCATCTGGGTCAAAGGCTGGGTAATTCGGCGAGATACCCAGTAACTCAAGCCACCAGCCGCCGTAGCACCCGCAATAAATGACAAGAAAGTGCTGCGACTCCAAGCTGTTTCAAATCCTCTCACCAGCTGCCTGCGAGCATAGCGTACCTGTATGCCACTGACTTCGATTTGTTCGAGCTGGACGATAAAGAAGCGGGGAGAAGACAGTTTGCTGATAACGAGTAGACTACCCACTCCTACCATCATTACTAGAAGATGGGAAAGAAACAAGCGCGATCGCAGTCCCATTTTATTCCAGGGCATTTTATAGAGGTGAATCTTCAAACTTATAGCCCACACCAACTACTGTCTTAATAAAGGTAGGATTCGCTGGGTCTGGTTCAATTTTTTTCCGCAACCGAGCCACATGAGTATCCACCACCCGTTCATCGCCAAAAAAATCGTTCCCCCAAAGCTTCTCAATGAGTTGCGTTCGGTTCCAGACGCGACTGGGATGACTGATAAACGTTGTTAAAAGATTAAATTCTAAGGTAGTCAAATCAAGTGCTTCCCAAGGATGGGGACTCAGTTGACGAGAGGCAGAGTGCTGCTCTACATCAACCGTGAAATGCTGAGTGCGATAAACCTGATGTTGTCCGCCCTGACGCAGGCTACGCCGCAGTAACGCCCGAACTCTGGCAACCAGTTCTCTAGGGCTGAACGGCTTGACAAGGTAATCATCAGCACCCGTAGACAGACCAATTACCCGGTCAATTTCTTCCCCTCTAGCCGTTAGCATCAAAATATAGGGATCTTTCGCTCCTGGTTTCTGCCGTATTCTGGCACACACTTCCAGCCCATCCAAACCAGGTAACATCAAGTCGAGAATGATTAAATCTGGTTGTTGCTCCTGAAAAACTTGTAGCGCTCTCAGACCATCGCGACTCAGATGACAGGAAAACCCCTCTTTTTCTAAAGTTATTTGGATGAGTTTAGCAATTTCCGGTTCATCCTCAACAATCAAAATATCCATATTGCTCAAGAAACATATAAAGATAATAAAAAAATTCTTTCTATGTCATTTTAAATTCATCCATCTGGTGCAGAACCAGCAAATAATTCTGCAAGGATTGGATTCAGTGATGATAAACTATGAAACCTTAACTTACTCAATCCTAAGCTAAGTAATGTTAAACCAGTTCCTTCTGAGATTCTCAATACTTCGATAGTTCTAATGGTAATTCGGGGCTTTGATAGGCTCCAAGCGATCGCACTTCTTTCTCGTGCGAATACACCAAACTCAGACTCAGCAGGCATCTTAGCCTATCATTTTGTACCTCGCTAGAGTTCAAGCCGCTGTAGTGCAAATGGTGAAAACGCGCTACCGAACGTTAACATAGCCCCAGCGTTGGGCAATCAAAGACAAGGCTTCCGGGAGTTGAGAAGCTTGTAATATTGAGCTAAGCTACTTGGATAAGTTTAATATTTGCTTTAGCTATAGCGGTTACTTTTTGAATATTTGGTTTAGCCACAATGGTTACTTTCAGAACCCTGATAATTAAGAATTAAGGAATTTAATTTTTAATCTTTTGGACGCATTGCCTCTCGACCTAGCATCATCATTCCCGCAACGCCCAAGCAGACAAACCAAATATAGTGATACCAATATTCCCTCACCTGCTCAACAGGGCTAAGTTCTGGATGCAAGAGATACAGATAAAGCAGCAACAAAACCAGAAAAAGCGCCCCAAATCCCGAAAAAGTCAAACCAATTAGAATACGAGCTGGTTTCAATTCCTCATCGCTGATTTCATCCAAGTCAATCTCTGCCAGTTGGTTGAGAGATTCATCAGCCACCTCGGAAGCATCTTGCAAACTGATTGCCACTGGCGGCGGCAACACCGGCGACAGAGTTGCTAAGGTTTTGCGTCGCAGCAACCCTTCGGTGTCTCGCAGAAACTCCAAAGGTGTTAGCGTGGCAGCTCCAAAGGCGCTTCGCTCTGGTGGTTCAGCAAATTCAGTTGCTTCGGGAATTGAGGTTGCAGTAACTTCTGGTTCAAAATCCATCGCTTATTTCAATCCCTAATCGGAATTATAAACTTATGCCGACGCCTAACATTCTTTTAACCTGAAACCCTTTGTCATGTCACATCAAATTTGTCAGATTTTGTAGAAACTGCCTCGCGCTGCCAAGCCGCCGAGACAGTTTCTAGGAAACAATCAAAGTGGTGAATTTTCTAAACTTAGACGACACCGATGCAAGGAATAAAGTAGCCCACCCTATCCCCTAAAAGCCCAATTTTTCCAACACTGGATGAGTCGAGACAATGTGTCTATCCAAACCGAGCTGCTTCGGGCTAATCCCCAGCGCCAGAGAAATTAACTGGGGTAAATGCAGCACTGGCAAACCTAACTTATGCCCGATCGTTTTTTCAACCTCCGGTTGACGAGAGTCGAGATTTAGATGGCACAGGGGACAAGGCGTCACCATACAATCAGCACCTGCATCGAGGGCTTCTTGAATATGCGACCCAGCCATCTTGAAAGATTGCGTGGTGGCATAGCTGGAAAGAGGCCATCCGCAACACTGGGTGCGTCCTCGGTAGTAAACTGGCGTCGCCCCTACTGCCCGAAACACATTTTCCATCGATTCGGGTTGGAGAGGGTCGTCATAGGGGATATGAGTTTGGGCGCGGAGCAAATAGCAGCCATAAAATGCCGCACACTTCAAGCCAGCTAGTTTGCGGCTAACTCGATTTTGCAACTCCTCTAGTCCATAATCGGCGACTAATGCCCAAAGCAGATGTTTGACTTCTGTACTGCCTTGATAAGGAGAACAGCCTTCTTTCTTCAGTAAGCCATTCACCTGTTCTATATAAGCCGGGTTTGATTGTTGGGAGTCCTTCAAACGCTCATCTACATGACCAATGACGCCCTGGCAGGTACTGCAATGGGTTAACAACGGCAGATTCAGTTCTTCTGCTAGAGCAATATTGCGAGCGTTTACCGTATCTTCTAGCAGTTGAGAATCTTCTTTGTAGGTACCAGAACCACAACAAGCAGCTTTTTTTAGCTCAATCAGTTCGATGCCCAGGGCTTGGGTGAGGGCTGCTGTAGACTGGTAAAGCTCCCGGCAAGCGCCTTGAGCAACGCAGCCGGGAAAGTAAGCATATTTAAGAGTCGGGGATGCCATATTTTGACGAAAGACCAAAGGCAATTCAGAAGGACTGAGAATTTCAGGACTGTTAGCGTAGCGGGGCGTTAGCTCGGACTGAGCAGAGGAATGTCAGGAATCAGGAGGAGCAAAAAATTACTTTTTTCTTTTTTTCACTCAGTCCGCACTTTCACGCCTCTACGCTAACAGTTCTCAGCACTCCCTTTACCCCTATCATCGCTTGTCCATCCCATACTGGGGGCAACTGGTGACATTCGTTTAAGTTTCAATAGAACAGTGCCACTTGGAGAAGCGACTATCTATCGCTTTTGTTGTCCCCTCTTTCAGATAAGATGAAGAGATGCTTAGAACCGTATAACCCTAAGAACATAGCTTGAGGGAATGGGTAGAGGATCAATATGAGCCAAGAGGAAATTTTTGCAAGAGTCAAGAAGATTGTGGCGGAACAACTGGAGGTTGCACCCGACGAAGTCACGCCACAAGCTAACTTTGCTAACGATCTGGGAGCGGATTCCCTCGATACGGTTGAACTCGTAATGGCATTGGAAGAAGAGTTTGATATCGAAATTCCAGACGAGGCAGCTGAGCAAATTGCCACCGTTCAAGCCGTTGTGGACTACATCAGTGGCAAAGTGGCGGCTTCGGCATAAATAATCGTGCTGAATGCTGTAGGGGCGGGTAAAGAAGAATTTTCTTCGGGCGCGTTAATTAAAACTAATTAAAACTCGGTGCAAAACTCGCCCACAGGGAAGTCCTAAGTTGAAAATAACAATAGATACTTAGTTCTGAGTCTTCTTTCCTCGGTCCTATTACTGTTTTGCGTTTTGGGTGCAAAACCCATCTATTACTGGCATAATGACAAATTTTGAACGGAAGCGCGTTGTTGTAACAGGTCTCGGCGCGATTACACCGATAGGCAACACTTTGACAGATTATTGGTCAGGGTTGTTGAGCGGCACAAATGGCATTGGTCCGATTACATTGTTCGATCCTTCCCGGCATGATTGTCGCATCGCTGGTGAAGTCAAGGGATTTGACCCCCACACATACCTGGAGCGTAAGGAAGCAAAGCGGATGGATCGCTTTGCTCAATTTGCGGTAGCTGCGAGCAAGCAGGCGATCGCAGACTCTCAATTTGTCATTAATGAGCTGAACGCAGAACAAGTCGGCGTCATCATTGGCAGCGGGGTGGGCGGTCTTAAAGTGTTGGAAGACCAGCAAGAAATCTACTTGAGTCGTGGTCCCGACCGCTGTAGCCCGTTTATGATTCCCATGATGATTGCCAACATGGCAGCGGGTTTAACGGCAATCCACACGGGTGCCAAAGGGCCAAACTCTTGCCCGGTGACAGCCTGTGCCTCTGGCTCTAACGCGGTGGGAGATGCCTTTCGCCTAATTCAAGGGGGATATGCCCAAGCGATGATTTGTGGTGGCAGCGAAGCCGCCGTGACACCTTTATCGTTGGCTGGATTTTCTTCAGCACGGGCACTTTCGACGCGCAATGACGACCCGGCTCATGCTTGTCGTCCTTTTGATCGCGATCGCGATGGCTTTGTCATGGGTGAAGGCGCTGGCATTTTAGTTTTGGAAGAACTGGAACACGCCTTAAGCCGTGGCGCTCGGATTTATGCAGAAATTGTCGGCTACGGCATGACTTGCGATGCCTACCATATGACTGCACCCGTTCCAGGTGGTGAAGGAGCTAGTAGAGCCATGCAGCTAGCTTTGAAAGATGCAGGATTGGCTCCCGATCGAGTTAGCTACGTCAATGCTCATGGAACCAGCACACCAGCCAACGATGTGACTGAGACAGCAGCAATCAAAAAAGCTTTAGGTGAGAGTGTTGCCTACAAAGTGGCGGTTAGCTCCACCAAATCGATGACGGGGCACCTGCTAGGGGGTTCTGGCGGGATTGAAGCAGTTGCTACGGTGATGGCGATCGCCCAAGACCAGATTCCTCCCACCATCAACCTGGAAAACCCCGATCCGGGTTGTGACCTGGATTATGTCCCCAACAAAAGTCGCTCTCAAACCGTCGAGGTGGCGCTGTCGAACTCTTTCGGGTTTGGCGGTCACAACGTGACACTCGCATTTAAAAAGTACAGATAGGGGCGATAAAAATATCAGCGGGTCGGGTGAGGGGAAAAAAATTTAATCCTTCACCCTTTATAATTTATCCTGTTTCTCACAAAGTATGGGATCTCCCATTCCGAATCGACATGGGGTAAGCAAGACCACTATTTCGATGGAATGGCGATCCCTTAATACTGCCCACGACTTGCCCATCCATCCGGCTAATGGGATGATCGGTTAATGGGTGCTTAGGGCGATCCAGAGCATTCAACTTCCCGCTCAGCCAATTAGCGTGCTAAACCGTCGTTAAGTAGAAGAGATTATGGCCGTTGCAACCCAATCACTCGAAGAACTTTGTATTAACTCCGTCCGCTTTCTGGCGATTGACGCCGTAGAGAAGGCAAAATCAGGGCATCCAGGGCTACCGATGGGCGCGGCTCCAATGGCATTTGTGCTTTGGGACCGCTTTATGCGGTATAACCCAAAAAATCCCAAATGGTTCAATCGCGATCGCTTCGTCCTCTCTGCCGGTCACGGCTCCATGTTACAGTACGCCTTACTGTATTTAACTGGTTACGAAGATTTAACGATTGAAGACCTCAAGCAGTTCCGGCAGTGGGAATCGAAAACTCCCGGTCACCCGGAAAACTTCATGACTCGAGGCGTAGAAGTCACTACAGGTCCCCTCGGTCAAGGAATTTCTAACGCTGTAGGCTTAGCAATGGCTGAAGCTCATCTAGCAGCTAAATTTAACAAGCCCGATCATACGATCGTAGACCACTACACTTATGTAATTTTGGGTGATGGTTGCAACCAAGAAGGCGTCTCTGCCGAAGCTTGTTCCCTAGCCGGACACCTGGGGCTGGGCAAACTGATTGCCCTGTACGATGACAACAAAATCACCATCGACGGTCACACCGATTTATCGTTCACCGAAGATGTCGGCAAGCGCTATGAAGCCTACGGCTGGCACGTCCTAACCGTAGAAGACGGCAACACCGACCTAGAGGCAATTCACAAAGCAATTGAAGCCGCTAAAGCTGTTACTGATAAGCCTTCATTAATTAAAGTTGCCACTACCATTGGTTACGGTTCTCCCAATAAAGCCAACACCCACGGCGTACATGGTTCTGCCTTGGGTGGGGATGAAGTGAAAGCAACTCGCGAGCATCTGGGTTGGGAATACGAGCCTTTTGAAGTTCCAGAAGATGCCCTCAACCATTGGCGCAAGGCAATCGAGCGCGGTGCTAAGTATGAGGAAGAGTGGAATAAAAACTGGGAAAATTACAAAGCCAAATATGAAGAGGAAGCTGCTGAATTAGAACGGCTGATTAGCAACAAACTGCCAGAAGGTTGGGACAAAGTTCTCCCCACCTACACCCCAGAAGACAAAGCAGATGCTACCCGCAATCACTCTGGCAAATGCTTGAATTCTCTAGCTGGAATTTTACCCGAACTCTTGGGTGGTTCAGCTGACTTGGCTGGTTCCTGCATGACCTTAATCAAGAGTTCTGGCGACTTCCTCAAAGGTCACTACGAAAATCGCAACCTGCGCTTTGGCGTCCGCGAACACGGTATGGGAGCGATTTGTAATGGCATTGCCCTGCACGGCACAGGTTTGATTCCCTATGGAGCAACCTTCTTAGTCTTTGCTGACTATATGCGGGCAGCAATTCGTCTCTCAGCTCTCTCCCATGCGGGCGTGATCTGGGTAATGACCCACGACTCAATCCAGTTAGGTGAAGATGGCCCTACTCACCAACCTGTGGAAACGATTGCCTCCCTGCGGGCTATTCCCCAGCTAACGGTAATGCGTCCTGCTGATGGAAACGAAACCTCTGGTTGTTATAAAGTGGCGATTGAGGCAGCTAACCAGCATCGTCCGACCCTTCTGGCGCTGTCTCGTTTAGCACAGCCCAACTTGGCTGGCACTTCGATTGAAGGCACCACTAAGGGTGGTTACATCCTTTCCGATAGCGATGGCACACCTGAGATTATCTTGATTGGCAACGGAAGCGAACTGCAACTTTGTGCCAAGGCAGCAGACCAGTTGCGCGGTGAAGGGAAGAAAGTCCGTGTCGTTTCCCTGCCCAGCTGGGAGTTGTTCGACGAGCAGGATGAAGCTTACCGGGAATCTGTATTACCCAAGGCTGTCACTAAGCGCCTAGCTGTAGAAGCCGCTTCTAGTTTCGGCTGGTGCCGTTACCTCGGAAATGAAGGCGCGATGATTAGCATTGACCGCTTTGGCGTTTCTGCTCCAGGGCCAGTTGCTCTAGAGAAGTTCGGCTTCAATGTTGATAACGTAGTCGCGAAGGCGAAGGCTCTGTTGGGCTAATAGCTAGGAAATAGTCTCTTGTAGGGTGGGCTGAAAAGTCCCCCCTTTTTTATTCACATCTGAGTTAAGTAGGGGTGGGCAATGCCAGAACCTCACCCTAATCCCTACCTGCTCTTGGCAAGGAAAGCTGGAGCCGCAGGCTCTATCAGGGTAGGGTTGCGCTTAATGGCGGGGAATCAGGCGGATTTAACATGGCATTGTCACTTCGATTGATTCCCATCTTCTACTTCAGGAAAAAAAATTTCAATTTGATTGTGTGTGCCGGTTGAAGAATTGTCTACTGCTAGAGGCAGTAGTTGTTTGGACTTCAAAGCGCGATCGCTCGTTTTTCCCCAAGCCGCAAGTGTTGATACAGCAAGGAGTAGCCAACTACATCGGCTAAAAAAGAACACAGAAATAGCATCAGGGTAGAAAGTCGGCTAAGAGAGTGACACAACAACGATTGTGGGCTATGCAAAAGTTTCTTATTTTAAGTAAGTACCGCAACAAGAACACGCTGATCGCTCAATCTGAGCGATTTAGGCGTAAATCGAGCAAATATTGAAAATAAAGAGCGAAAGTCATGCAAAAAGACCTGAACTACCCAATGATGGCGATTGTTAACGATTTAGATGCTCTGATGACCGAAATAGATGAAAATCCACAACTCTCTTCATGGGTCGTTCGTCTGGTACTCAAATCAATTAAAGAAAAAGCCAAGAGAATGGCTACCGAGACAGCGCCTCAATCAATTTATTTGAATCAGCCTCCTTATCTCGATGCTTTTGCCAACTCATCCACACTCAACACCTCACAAATCAAAGTATTACGGCAGCTACGGTAGATTGTATACGGCGTGCGATCGCATCGCATCTGTCATTCACCCGGCTTTTCTAGCTGCAAAGGCACGTAATACTCGGAAGATATTAGAAAAATCATCTGTCCACAGAGGCGCTGATTTTGTTTCCGGGATGGGTTGCCAGCGCGAGTCACTGACGAGATTGCCCAAATCTTTTTGATTACGAGCAAATAGCACCCAGTGAGAAGGAGATTTCCCGATTTCCCGCTCAGATTCAGAAATATCTGCTTCTCTCTGCCTCAGTGTAGACAATCCTAAATCCTGAGCTAAAGCGCCCAAAACCGGCTCAAGATTCAGGAATCGATTAGAAATGTTAATGACAATTAACCCTTCTTTAGCTAACTTACTCAAGTAAAGCTGAATGGCTTCCCTCGTTATTAGGTGGATGGGGACTGAATCCGAGCTAAAAGCATCCATGAAAATCAGGTCATAGCGATTATCTGGAACTTCAGTAAATCGCAACCGAGCATCCCCTAAAACTACAGATAATGGCGCTTTTGAATTCTGTAAAAAGGTGAAGTAACGAGTGTCACGAGCTAATCTTTCAATAGTCGGATCGATTTCATAAAAAGTCCATTGTTGCCCCAATTCTGAGTACGCAGCTAGCGTTCCAATTCCCAACCCTAGCACCGCAACATTTTTTGGAGGTTTTGTTTGATTCAAAGAGCTAAATAATTGCCCAATGGGACCAGTAGGATAAAAATAAGTTAAAGGTTCATTGTGCCGTTTTGGGTCGAGACTTTGTTTCCCATGCAGGATGGTGCCATGCAGAAGGCTATGATAGCTGCCGCGCCTATCATCTAAAACCCGATAGACGCCAAAAAAGCTGCGTTCGGTATCGAGAATACCACCGAGAGTTCCTATCGAAAACTGGCTAATTAAAACAACCAAAACTAAGCCTAAACCAAACCGAATTGGATGTAGCTTAAAGGCGTAAAAAATGCCAGCTAGGATGCTAAAACCGATAAGGTCGCCTATCAGGTTATTCGTAAAATTCTTGCCAGTAAAACCAACCAGCAAAGTGCCGATTAAAAGACCTAAACTGATGGGAAAAGTTAAACGTCGCTGTAGGTTAGATAGGGGATCGTCTGCCTCCTTAGAAGTTTGCATAAGGAGGAGACAAAGCACCATAATCAGAGGATACTCCAGGACAGATTGAAATAAAAGCGGAGCCGCGATCGCATTAAATAATCCACCGAGGACACCCCCAACAGAAATCCACAGATAAAAATTAGTGAGATACTGCGTACTGGGACGACTTCGAGTCAATTCTCCATGAAAAACACAAGCCGCCACAAAAAATCCCGCCAAATGTAAGGGGAATAATACCCATATTGGCTGCATCGCCTGAATCAAAAATAAAATTATTAGTATAGTCAACCATAAAGGTAAAATTGCCACTAAAGCTTTATGAGGCAAAAGTGGTTTACGGGCAAAAGTTAAAATAAATGTTAATAGATAAATTGCTAAAGGAATTGCCCACAAAAGCGGAATTGCTGCAATGTCTGTCGTTAGATAAGTGGTAACTCCTAGAAGTAAACTAGAGGGTAAAAATGATAGTAATACCCATTGTGCTTTCTGTCGAATCGTGGGAGTTTCTTCTGTAAGCGCGGATTTGTTGCCTAAATTGGCGTCCCCAGAAGCATTTTGAATAAACCCGGCGTTACCTGCTTGTAAACTGTTGAATTTTTCAGGCGATCGCCATAGGCATACTGCACATCCTAGAGTGAGCAAAACCAATAATCCGTAACCGATTGTCCATAGCCAACTTTGGTGTGTCAGCGAAAAATTTGGTTCAATTAAGATGGGGTAGCTGAGAACCCCTAACATACTGCCCAGGTTACTCGCAGTATACAGGAAATAAGGATCGGAACTCGCTGGGTGTCCTGTCTCAGCAAACCACTTTTGCACTAAAGGCGCAATGGTAGCAACCACAAAAAAGGGAAATCCGACACAAAAAAGCAGCAAAACTAACAGCCAAGGGATAGGATTGGCATCATGAGGAGGAATCCAATTCTTAGCAGGAGTAATGGGTAAAAATGCTATTGGTAATAGCAGAAAAATAGTGTGAAGGATAGCTTGTTTGCGAATCCTAAACCAACTTGTTGTGATGTGGGAATAGCCATAACCTAGTAATAAAATCGCTTGGAAAAAGAATAGGCAAGTGTTCCATACTGATGGAGATCCGCCTAATAAAGGCAGAATCATCTTGGCAACCATCAATTGTACCCAGAAAAGGAGGAAAGCACTAACAAAAAGGGTGAAAGAAAAAAGAATAATCAAAAGCACTGCTCCTTTGGTAGATAGCTGAGGCTTACATTAATTATATTTGCAACCGCCCACAATGCAATTCAGTTTGTATAGCTAATTAAAAAAATCCAGTTTTTATTCTATTAATTCGTTTAATCTTGACTTAGTTTTTTTAATGTATACTTATGTCACATTGAGCTTCAATTTTTGGCCGATTTCCCACTTTTTCTCAAAGGTAAAATCAGTCAATTCGTTGTGATTTTGCACCAACTCATAACTGATGCAGATATCGTCTTGGCGCGTCGGTTCAACTAGCGATCGCGCTCTATCCCTTCATCCCTCACTCCGCGCATCCCTCAAGCCTTCTAGGAAGCCGCGTTGAGCGTGCGATCGCATATTCTCCTCGCTCAATTCCATCAAGCACACCAATTCATGTCCTTTGTAATATTCTGGATTCCGTTCTAAAAAGTAGCGCACATCTGGTTTATGCTGAAATCCTTCTTTAATCTCTGCCCAGCTTCCTCGCAAATGCCCTAGCGACGAGGAAAAGCGAATTAACCCACTCGCAGGATCGTAGTCATCTCCAAATTTTGTCTGAGCTAGGTAATCCATCAACGCCTGATAATTTACTGGGGTTGGATATCGCCAAGTCGGATAAAAACGTTGGGCAAATACCGACAAGTAGCGATACGTCCGGTATCCCTTAACAATTAGAAACCAATATAAAGGTTGCTCCATTGCTTCGCCTTTAATCTTCCCAGCCAGACGACACCACGCCAATGGCAGGGTTTGTTCTCCCCAATATTGATGATGGATAATCGTATCGCCGGAGAAAATAGCACGTTTCGGCTTTCCTTCAAATTCAAACGAAAGAATCGCCAGTGTGGAAAAACCCTGAAGTTTTTCCTCTTCATTCCACAGCAGGATTACATAATCTTTGTTACTCAAATCCTGTTGAAAAATTTCCCAACTGCTGCCATCGTAATACTGAGTATATAAGTCATACATCAATCGGATTAGGTACGTTTGGATTTTTGATTTAGGGACAACTTCAGCTTTTAAACGGTTCATAGAGTCAGAAAATAGCCAATATAAACTGCTGGATTGTCAGTCCATCATAACAGTCTAATTTCTGAGTAGGGTCTAAAAAGGCTGGCTACCATGTAAACGCTTCCTAAAGCTGTCAGAACAGGGGTCAGCTAAATTAAGTCAAGTAACTTTTAATCAAAAATATCCAATCTGGGATTTTAAAGTTAACGATCGCTGTCTGCTCAAGCCAGGTTTCATTTTTTACTGCGCTCGCCCATCATTGGGAGTAGAGAGTGAATGACGCAACAAATACCAAAACACAGCTAAATTTACCGAAAAAACTGCTAGCTTTAGTAGCGATATTCTGCGGAATAGCTCAAAAATTTCAGGTGGAATACTAATCCCTACCAGTACCAAAACTAATATTTTTGCCCAACCTTTTTGATACCACAGACCAATTCCCTCAATCGCAGTTAAAATCGCGTAGAGTCCAACAGCTATGCTGGTAAACTGCAAAGTTTTAGGGTTAAAATTCAAAATTTTGTCCAGAGTCCATTTAATAATGTCTAATTTACCTTCTAAAGCACAAGATTCTGAAAAATCAACCAAAAGCTGATGTTCTTTGACTGTTAATCCTAAAGCGATCGCAATCACCGCAAGCAGTAAAGCACTGAAGATTTTGTAAATAACGATTGCCACTAAACCCGCTGGGCGCTTAGTAATATTTTTCACATGAATTACCCGTGATTTTGGTGAATGAGTCAGCCGCTTCTGGAACACCCGAACAATTAGGCACTCGCTTACGTTTGATCGTATGCGGGCGAGTGGGGCAAAGCTGCTCCTTTGAGAGGTATTCCAAAAAGTAGATATCTCCTCTCTAGCCCCAAGAATTTTCATTAGAGTGCAACATCAACGTCACAAGCACGTCACATGAGATGTCTAGATTAAGAGATGTAGAGATGTTAAACAAAGCATCTATACAGGCAAATTTACATAGCGTTTTCACGCGGACGCACTTGGTAAACCAGCGGATAACAGAGCTGTATTCACCAGAGCCAAGCGTACAGAATTTTAACTTCCTTGTCGCAGGTGTCAACAATGAAAAGCAAACAGCAAGATAGCGATTATAATTCCAGGCAACCCAACCAGAAAGGATTTGACGCTTCGGCACCTAAACCCTGGCAAAAGGCAGCCACCTATGTATCGCTGGTGCTGCTGGGAGCTGGTGTCACCTTCTCAGGCGGCTATCTGGGGTCAAATACCCTGCTGTCCTCCAAGGAGTCTACTTCTAAAGTGTCTCTAACCCCAGGAGTTGCGGTTGCTCAGGCACAACTACCACTTAGCACAGACACTAACTTTGTTACAGAAGTTGTGGACAAGGTGGGACCAGCAGTGGTGCGGATTAATTCTTCCCGCACGGTGACACAACAACTCCCTGACGCTTTCAATGACCCCCTCTTCCGCAGGTTCTTTGGCGCTGAGTTGCCGACTGGCCCACAAGAGCGAGTCGAACGGGGTACGGGATCGGGCTTTATTATCAATACGGATGGTCAAATTCTCACCAATGCCCATGTAGTCGCTGGTGCCGACACTGTAAACGTCATTCTCAAGGATGGGCGCACCTTTACAGGTAAGGTGATGGGTACAGATCCGGTAACAGATGTCGCCATCGTTAAAATTCAGGCGGATAATCTGCCGACGGTGCGTTTGGGTGATTCAGATCGGCTGAGACCTGGGGAATGGGCGATCGCTATCGGCAACCCCTTGGGTTTAGATAATACCGTCACAACAGGGATTATTAGTGCCACCGGACGCTCTAGCTCTCAAGTCGGCGTTCCCGATAAGCGGGTAAACTTTATCCAAACAGATGCCGCGATTAATCCGGGTAACTCAGGCGGGCCACTGCTGAACGCCAAAGGTGAAGTGGTTGGGATGAATACAGCGATTATCCGGGGTGCCCAAGGATTAGGCTTTGCGATTCCTATCAATACCGCTCAACGCATTGGCAATCAGCTGGCGACGACTGGCAACGTGCAACATCCTTATCTGGGCATCCAGATGGTGAAACTCACGCCTGAAGTCAAACAGCAAATCAATGAAGATTCCAACAGTCGCGTGAATATCAATGCGGATCGCGGCATTCTTGTCGTCAGAGTCATGCGAAACTCCCCCGCTGCCAATGCAGGGTTACGCACGGGAGATGTTATCCAAAAAATCAACGGTCAATTGGTCACAGACACAGACACAGTACAACAGCAAGTAGAAAGGAGCCAAGTGGGCAGTAGTTTACAGATGGAGGTGCTTCGGAATGGGCAAACGATTAACCTACCTGTAACCACTGCGGCTCTCCCGACCCAGAGCGAGTAGTGTGTTAATAGCTTTCTCAATCAGTCAGTAAGACAAGGTTTCTGAGGATGGGTATTTTGCCCATCCTTTTTGTATGTATTATCAGATTCCATAAGGGCATGGCGCAAATACGCCCCTAGATCGGGAATGGGAGGTTAATAAATTCACGATCTTTCAAGTCTCCTCAACTCAGAAAATTATCCAACCCTAAGCACTACCTACTAGCAAGGTAGCTGAGGGGTTGATGAAGCAGGAAATGAACGCTCAAAAAGCGGTAGATGAGTCAAACTAAAGAGGCTAGGTGCTTTCAGGATGAGAGATGGTGACAATTGTTGTGGGTTTCAATGTGCTGCTCTCGCTGATGCTGTTGTATGTTGCCTGGAAAATCCGAAAACTGCGATCGCGTCTGGCAAAAATTACAAAGATTGTACTCGCAGCCGAACGGAATACTTATAAAGTGTTACGGGGTGCCCCCAAAACTCTTTCTAAAGGTCAGCTTGGGGTTAATCGGCTCACAGAGCGATATCAGCAACTCGATCCTCAACTACAACGGGTGCAAAAAATTTTGGCATTGTTCGGTTTGGGACAAAAACTCTGGCTGCGGAATAAGCCAAAGTCCATAGGAATAACGCAGCGCTTCTGGCGCAGAAGTTGAAACTACCCAAACCACTGCTGTTAAGATAAGGGCGATTTTCTTTTTCCGAAGGTACTCGTATTGTTGTCTGTACCAACGACGGATTAAGGAAAACTGCCTAAAATTGGAATTAAGACATAGAGACTAGAAAATGTCAAACAACCGTGCTGGATCATTTATTGGTGGTCTGCTGCTAGGCAGCGCTCTTGGAACCATTACCGGATTATTGGTTGCCCCTCGTACAGGTCGAGACACGCGGCGGCTGTTAAAAAAATCTGCCGATGCCCTACCAGAATTAGCCGAAGACCTATCGACCAGCGTGCAACTGCAAGCTGACCGCCTCTCAGAATCAGCACTGCGAAACTGGGATGAAACGCTTTTGAGATTAAAACAGGCGATCGCTGCTGGAATTGAAGCATCTGCACGCGAACAAGAAGCACTCAAACAAATCACGGATGAAGAAGTCCAGGCTGATGCACGCCCCCTTGTAACCACAGACGATAGGCGATTGCAAGAGTGACTGAACCCTTATTTTGGTTAGGATTGTCGGTTTTACTGGTGGCGGTTAGCTTAGCTGCCGTCTTAGTATCGCTGCTGCCAGCGGTACAAGAATTAGCGCGGGCAGCTCGCAGCGTAGAAAAGTTAGCAGATACGCTAAACCGAGAAATGCCCCCCACACTAGAATCAATTCGCCTGACGGGTTTGGAAATTAGTGACTTGACAGATGATGTCAATGAAGGCGTCAAGAGCGCCAGTCAAGTTGTTAAACAAGTCGATCAAAGCATTAGCGGTGCTAAGAAGCAGGCTCAAAACGTGCAAGTTGGCACCCGCAGCGTCTTTGCCGGTGTCAAAGCTGCTTGGAAAACTTTCAAGCGTCCTACGGGAGGGCGTAGGTCAATCGATCGTTTGGCACCAGGGCAAAGAAATGGTTTTGAGCCTCGTGGATACGGTGATTCTTATCAAGACACTGAAAATGCCTCCACTTCTCATAAAAATTATCAGGAGTGGGAGTCGTCAGACTCAGAAGATTATTAATACAGATGCCGTTGAGAATACCAGCTATGAGAAAGAATCAGGGAAACTCAGAACCGACCGATTCTGCCACTGACTTGCTACTAGAGGATCGTTCATCAAACCGCAGACGAAACACCCAATACAACGGTGTTTTTGCCCTGATTTTGATCAACCTAGTTATCTTTATTGCTGACCATATTCTCAGCCTCAATCTTCAAGGTTTATATCTCAATCATGCCCGCCCAGCCTTTTATCAGTTCTTCACGGCGATGTTTTGTCATGCCAGCTGGGCGCACTTGTCGGGAAATCTATTTTTTCTTTATATCTTTGGTCGCCTAGTTGAGGAAGAGGAAGGGATCTTCGGGGTGGTCGCTTCCTACATCATCTGCGGACTGGGCGCTAGTCTGATGAGTTGGCTTTTCCAGCATGGGCCAATCTATTCTTTAGGGGCTTCGGGAGCCGTCTTTGGCTTATTCGCGGTCAGCGTGTTGATTAAGTTGAGCTGGAATTGGCGCAAAGTCTTGGAAGTTCTGATTCTGGGTCAGTTTGTGATTGAGCGAGTGTTCTTTGAATTTCAACAAACTGGGATTCAAGACGGGGTAGACCATTTTGCTCACTTAGGAGGCGCTGTTGTAGGAGTAGCGCTGATTATGGGTTTGATGCGGCTTGACCCCACCCGGTTTGGGAAAACTTAGTTAGTGCAGTAGACATCGCAGTAGACATCGCACCAGAGCAGCACAAGAGTCAGGGGTGATTCCATGCAACATCAAAGCTGGCATGGAATCACCCCTTTTTTCTCTTCCCTCTCCCCTTTTCCCTCAGCCCTCAGTCCTTATCCTTAGTCCTTTTCCCTCTCCCCTCCTGAATAGATACCCCTAGAGACTCCTTGTATTAAAATATGGTAAACAAGTGTAAAGAAATATTAGTTTACCTAACCCATTCGCTTTTAAAGAAACCGAACTGCCAATGAAGCCTCTTCCTAAACAACGAATTGTGGCATCTTTAGTCGCATTTTTCCTGGCTTTGTCCATTTGGGCGATCGCTCCCGTTGCTCACGCCTATAACAATCCCGACTTACTGCCGGAGACTCCTACCCCGATCATTGACTTAGCCAAAGCCTTGACAAATATTCAGGAAGAGGGATTGGTCAAAAACATAGAGAGTTTTGAAGCAGAAACAGGTTGGAAGCTGCGGGTATTAACTCAATACGACCGCACCCCTGGTCTTGCCTTAAAAGATTATTGGAGCTTGGATAATAAAAGCGTGTTGCTGGTTGCCGACCAACGCGGCGGTAATATTCTCAACTTTAATGTAGGCGATGACGCTTATAAACTCATGCCCCGAACCTTCTGGATTGAGTTGCAAACGCGCTTCGGCAATCTCTACTTCGTGCGCGAAAATGGCGAAGACCAAGCCATCATTCAATCATTAGAAACCATTCAAACCTGTCTGCGTCAGGGAGGTTGCCGGGTTGTACCCGGACTGCCCAGAGAACAGTGGATTCTCACTCTAATTACCTCCATTGTGGGCGGAATTATCTGCGGCTTTGCCGCTGTACCCCGCAAAGAGGGACAAATTTTTGCATGGCAGTGGGCTTTAATATTCTCTCCCTTGTGGGGAATTCTATTCATTGCTTTTGGTCTCGGCCCCGTTGTCACTCGGACCTCGGAGTGGTTGCCCCTGTTTCGCAACTTCGCCGGTTTTTTCATCGGTGCTTTAGTCGCTTACCTATCACCAATGATCGTTCAGTCTTCGGCTCCGGAAACTTGAAAAAATCCGTCAGTGGCTAGAATATTTCCAGGCTTTGCCAGAGAATGAGGGCAAGAGGCAAGAGGCATCCCCTCACACCTCTTGCCCGGAAAAAGCTGATATCGCAATCCTATTTGATTTGTCAGATTTTTTTAACGAATTGCTAAACATACCTGCATACAGCAAGAAGATTTCATAACATCTTTCTATCTTCTTTCTCTTCCTTTATTTCTTTGTCGTTTAATAACACTCTTTTGGTTTTCAAAAATCATTTCGGACTGCTAGCTGGTAAGCTGATAGCTAAAAGCTGAAAGCGAATCGCTATGGAATGGCACGTAACGGATGCCCAAAGTTTGGCAATCATTGACCGAGAAATTGGCGACCACATCTTCTCACCAGCGGAATTTGAGATTGTGCGTCGAGTCATTTACGCAACCGCTGACTTTGAATATCGGTCTTTAATTCGCTTTTCTGAGCGGGCACTCCAAGCTGGCGCAGCTGCTTTGGCAGCCCGTAGTACCATCGTGGTAGATGTGCCAATGGTGCAAGTCGGCATTAGCCCCACGATCCAAAGTACTTTTGCTAATCCGGTGTATTGCAGTATGGAAGCCCTAACGCGGCCCCAAAAAGACAAAAGCCGCGCTGCCTGGGGAATCGAAACCCTCGCTAGACGCTATCCAGAAGGAATTTTTGTGGTAGGTCAGGCTCAGACGGCTCTCATTTCCCTGGTCGAGCTAATTGAGGCAGAAGAAATTCGACCAGCATTGGTGATTGGCACGCCTTCGGGATTTGTGGATGTGGATGTTGCCAAGGAACGGCTGAATGATTCGCTAGTTTCTCACATCCGAATTGATGGACGTAAAGGTAGTGCGGTGGTAGCAGCGGCGATTGTCAATGGTTTAGTGGACTTAGCATGGCAAGCTTATGGGCAGGATACGAATGGTGTCGGCTAAGGGCAGGGAGGCGGGCATTAGCCATTAGCCGGTTCTCGATTCAAGGGCGACGCGATCGCCTACGCTTAGGAGTACGGTCTTCAGGATAGGAAACATCGTCATTGTCTCCTAACTGACGGCTGACATCCTCAAAAAAGTCTCGCCGCAGATAAGGATAGTCACTCACCCAGAGATTCTGACTGGGAATATAAATGTCTGTCACCTTGGCAATCCGACCCAAGTCTTTTTGATTGGACAGCACGACCATCTCAGCAACTTGACCGGGTTTAACTGCTTTATGGATGCGGCGAAGCGGTACTTGCATCTGGGTCGTAAATCCGGTTTCATCCCCAACTTCGATGTTCAACCGACGCTCTCGGTTTTCAACAATCACCAGTTGCCCGCGATTGTTGACGGTTTGCTCTTCGCCAATCAACTCTTCAGAAACAAAGATATCCACGACTTCACCCCGCCAGAATCCACTGTAGGCGTAGCGGCGATAAGAAGCATTCCGGAGACTCGCCCAATAGACGGGTGCCCACAACCAGTAAAGACCCGCAATGATTCCCAGAAAAAAGGTGATCGCGCTCAGATCCTCGCCCAGCAAAAACTTGCCGACGAGTAAAACCACCACCACAGCTACTACAGAAATTAGCAATCGCTTTAAAAAGTCTGGGAACTTGCCCCAGCAGTACGCATACTGCGGGCCAGTGGCAATCTGGGGAATCAAGTCTTCAAATTTCTTGCGCGTTAATGGGACTAACATATTGTTCAAAAGCGAATTGCTAATTGAAGGATGGCTAATTGTTTAAGAGCAATCCTTCGCTCCTTCGATTAGGGATTAGCCACTTATAGTATCTTTTCTAACCCATAGACTAGGGATTTGAGCTGGATAACTTTGCGGATGGCGAGAAGAACACCAGGCATATAGCAAGACCTATCTGAAGTATCGTGGCGTAGGGTATAAATTTGACCCGGTGCCCCAAACATCACTTCTTGGTGAGCGATGAGACCGGGTAAGCGAACGCTGTGGATGCGAATCCCCTCATCGGCTTGGCTACCTCTAGCACCGGGTAGTTTTTCAGTTTCTTTTACCGTCGGTGGATTGTAGGTTTTACCCAGTTCGCCTAACATCTGGGCAGTTTGAAGGGCGGTACCGCTAGGAGCGTCGGCTTTTTGGTTGTGGTGTAACTCGATAATTTCAACGTGGTCAAAGTATTGGGACGCCTGGACAGCTGCCTGCTGTAGTAACACCATGCCAATGGAAAAGTTGGGGATAATCAGGGCACCCGTGCTGGCTTTGTCGGCAAATTCAGCAAGCTCTTGGATTTGCTGCGGGCTAAGTCCAGTTGTGCCAACGACAGGTCGGATGCCGTAAGCGATCGCAGTCCGCACATTTTCATAAACTGAGTCAGGATGAGTAAAATCAACCATAACGCCCTGTTGTTTTTCCTGGGTCGCTAGCACCAGCATCCCTTGTAAGTCACTGACAATGGGAACTTCCAAGGGTTCGCAACCCGCCACTTCTCCAACGTCTTGACCCTGGTATTCCAAAGAGCGATCGATTGCTCCCAGCAAAGTCATATCGTCTGCTTGAGCAACGGCTTTGACGACTTCGCGACCCATTTTTCCAGCCGCACCGTTGACGACAACGGGAATCGGATACTGTTGATTTGCCATGATTTAAGAATACCCTTCTCGACAAGCGCATTCTAGACCAAGAAGGGCTTCCCACGATAACTGAATTGCGCGATCGCTCACAGAAGATATTCTTTGTAATTTCTCTTTCTGTCGCAAACACTGCTCGCTAGAACGGCTGAGGATATACCAGTGGCTTTCTCTAGCTTTAAGTCACAAAACTTATTGAAACTTATTTTCAATAAGCTATACTCCAAAGTAGAACATCTTTCTGTTTAAAAGTTTCAAATTTAGTTTATTCAGCGGTTATAAAACAATGCCATTCCCTAACAATTCGGCTACTTACGATCTGAGAAGTTTTGGCAATAAACCTGATGCCACCTCTGCAAAAATAGAGAACCGATCGGATGAGACTGACGCCGCCTCTGTCGATTCGCCACTCTTCTGTAACCTCGACAAAAACGGGTCAGCAGAGGATTCCACTCTTAATAATCAAAACCTCCCGCTTACGGAGAGTAGCGTCCCGACCTATTTTGAGGATGAAGACCCGGAACGCACGCCAGAACGATGGTGGAAGAGACGGCAATGCCAAGGATTGACCGGATTTTCTTAAATGAGTTCTAGGCAGAGTAGGGGTGTACATCTTGTACATCTGCTGTACACCCCTGGCAAATATTACCAGCCCCAGGTTCCTGGCTCACCCTTGAACGGGCCAACAATATCGCTGGTGATCCAGCCGCCGTAGAAACCTCCAGGTTGCGGCTGCACTTGTTCTCCATCGACCGAACAAACATCCATCATCTGGGGATAGAAAGCGAGATAGTTCTTGATGCTGGCGAAGTTTGGTGCGGGATTGGGATAACCCCAAGCGGCATTCGGTGCCTGTTTGTCACTGACAACGACTGTGTAGTAGAAAGCGCCTCCCTTCCATTCACAAAACGATTCCTGAAGAGTTCGCACTAGATATTCCATTTTGATATCTAGGGGAGGAATGTAGTAGACAGGCGGGTGACTGGTTTCTAGTACGCGCTTTGCCCGCTGAGTATCAACAATTGTGACGCCGTTGAAGACGATCTGGATGTGCTTGGATGATTCCTCAAGACGCGGGGGACGAGGGTAATCCCAGACTGACTCTTGACCGGGTCCGGGTGCAATGCGATCGCGTTTCATGCTGGCTTCTTCTGTTGTAAAATCACACTCGCTATTTTAGATGTGCCGCGCTGTCGCTTTGCTGATTGTTGTAGCTAGCGCTAAGAAACGCGCGAAGCCGTGTATAGGAGCATACAAAAAGAGCGATCGCTCCAAGAGAAATTTTTGCTGAATCTGACTTCTAGTACAGGCACCTGACAAGCTGTGCAAGGAATAATGAAGCTTAGGTAGCCATTCTCAGGGTGCTTACTTTGACAACAAATAGCAGACAAAAGCGGTGGATATACCAATACAGTTTGGGTTAGATACCCAAAAACCCAAAACTCTAGAGGAGATATCCCTAAACACAATACGGTCTGCTTTTCCGGATTGGGAGATCCTGCAACCCTCTGGAAAACATTGCTATGAGCCAATTTCCCTCCTTTGCAAAAGGGTGGAGAAATTTTCCCCTTAGAAACTCTGCTTGGGGCAATCAAATATTTTGCATTGAAAAAATTAACCGAACCATAGTAGGTGGATGTGTTTGATTCCTTAACCCTGAGTATTAGTGTTTTTTTTATCGCTGCTGCGGTGATTGCCGTTGTAGGAACGATGATGGCAAGCACAGCGGATCGTCTAGCCGATGAAACGGGTCTTGGAGAAGCACTGATGGGTGCCTTGTTCCTCGGCGGTAGCACCTCATTAGCAGGCATTGTTACCTCTGTCACCGCCGCTGCCGGAGGTCACGCCGAACTTGCCATCAGTAGTGCTTTAGGAGGGATTGCTGCCCAAACAGCATTTCTTAGCATTGCCGATCTTGCCTATGGGAAAGCCAACCTGACACACGCAGCTGCCTCCGTGCCAAATCTGATGCAGGCAACACTTCTGGTTGCTTTATTAGCAATTCCTCTGATGGCAATGTCTGGGCCAGATGTCAGTTTTTTTGGAATTCATCCCGCCTCGTTCCTTATCCCAGCCGCTTATATCTTTGGCTTGCGTTTGGCGGCAGAGGCTCAAACTACGCCCATGTGGTGGCCTCGGCGGACTGCGGAAACGCAAGTTGACGAACCGGAGGCAGATAATTCCGAGGGTACTAAATTGACTGTGTTGTGGTTAAGGTTCGCTTTGCTGGCGGGGCTGCTTGCCGGTGCCGGTTATTTTGTGGCGGAAGCTGGAATCTCGATCTCTATGCACAGCGGTCTTTCCGAAACGATGGTAGGAGGGCTTTTTACCGCTTTGTCAACTGCCCTACCGGAACTGGTAACAACCATCGCGGCGGTGCAACGAGGGGCGCTGACGCTTGCGGTGAGTGGCGTTATCGGGGGAAATAGCTTCGATGTGATGCTGGTGGCGTTCTCTGACTTTGCTTATCAGCAGGGTTCGATTTATCATGCTTTGGCACAGCCTCAGATTTTTGCGATCGCGTTGACGATCCTGATGACCGTCATTCTAGTTTTGGGCTTGTTACGGCGGGAAACACATGGAATTGGAAATATTAGCTTCGAGAGTTTTTTAATTCTGCTCCTATACTTAAGTGGGTTTTCGCTGCTGTTTTTTGGGAATTGAGCAACTATCACTGAGGTTTGCTTTGTTAAAAAAGAAACAAAAACTTTGAGTTATTCAAAATAATTAATTCAAAATTCAAACGTGATTTATCGCTCTATCTTTAAAGATTTTTACCGATTATCGATTACCCGACTTTCTCCTGTTTGATATCAAGCTGCCAATTTTCGTTTTGTGATTTTATCTAGATGCGGCAAAAAATTGCTTTTTATTTAGAAGACATTGAAACACCAACAGGAAAAGCGTTCAACTTCCTAATTACAGGAATGATTTTGCTGTCTTCAGCAATTTTTGTTATCGAAACCTATCCACTCCCAAATTACGTCCGAATTAATCTTAATACTATAGACTATGCAATTTTCCTACTTTTTGCATGGGAATATTTGCTTCGTTTATGGTGTGCAGACAATAAAGTTCAACATATATTAAGTGTTTATTCAATTATAGATTTAGTAGCAATATTGCCATTTTTATTAGGAGTGGTAGATATCAGCTTTATCCGGATATTTCGATGGTTTAGGATTTTGCGATTTCTTCGATTTATAGAAGGTAAAAGATTATTTGGTCGCACCATCAATGAAGATGGAGAGATTTCAGCTCGAATATTATTTACTTTATTAGCAATCATATTTGTTTATTCCGGCTTGATTTATCAAGTTGAGCATCCAGTAAATCCTCAAGTATTCGCTACTTTTTTGGATGCTGTATATTTCTCTATTGTCACAATGACAACAGTTGGATTTGGCGATGTAACACCAATTTCACAAGGAGGTCGCTTGATGACAGTCTTAATGATTTTGACCGGAATTGCTCTGATTCCTTGGCAATTGGGCGACTTGATCAAGCGATTGGTTAAAACAGCTAATCAGGTAGAAACCCTTTGTCCTACTTGCGGTTTATCATCCCATGATACAGATGCTCGGTTTTGCAAAATTTGCGGAGCAAAGTTGGAAAAACTAACAGGTAGCTAGTAGCGAAGGAAAGCGATCGCATTTGCGGCAGATTGTGCTGTCGTTGCCTAATGGGCGATAGTCCGGTAGAGCGATCGCGCTTTTTGCAAGAACCTTATTCGAGGTTTAAAAATTTCGGTCGTGTCTGCTGGTTGATAGAAAGTTTCCCCTGCAAGGCGTTCCAGTCTTCTTGTTCAATTTGAGAAATAATTTGATCGAGTCCGGTTCGATATTGTTGAAGGCTTCGCAGTAATTCCCCGCGATTGTACCGCGCCATCATCACGCCTAACTCTGGATTGCCTCCGCCGACGCGGCTGGTATCCCGGAAGCCAGAACTCGCCAATTGTTGCGCTAATTCTAGAACCGTTGGATCGGTTTCGTTGATGCAGGCATGAATTAAACTAGCACTCACCATCACTGGCAAGTGAGAAATCCAAGCCACCGCGCGATCGTGATCTTCTGGACGGCACTGATAGATTTTAGCTTTGAGTGATCGCGCGATTTCCTCGACAATATTCACGGCTGCTGGGGGCGTTGTCTTCACCGGCGTTAGCACATAAGCTTTCCCAGCAAATAGCTGAGTCTGAGCGGCTTCCAGACCACTTTCTGCCGTCCCAGCCATTGGGTGCCCCCCCACGAAGTTCGTCCAAATCGGTTCTAGCGCTTCTACTACCGGCTTTTTGACCGAACCCACGTCTGTGATGATGGCGTTGGCAGACAAATGAGGAATCAGCTGCTGTACGGTTGGGGCGATCGCGCTAATGGGCGTACACACAAAAACTACATCGGCAGCTGCCAAGAGTGCCAGATCCACACTCGCATCATCCACAACTCCACGCGCGATCGCATCAACACAGGTTTGCTCTCGACGCGCGATCCCCAAAACCTGATAGCCAGCCGCTCGTAAGTCCAAACCCAGCGAGCCGCCAATTAGCCCCAACCCTACAATCCCAATATTCATGGTTCTGTCTAATACTATTTCACCGTAAAATCGGCACAAATAACTTGCTGGAAATGGCTACTGGCTCAGACGCGAACAGACAAGTCAGCGCTTCGCTATCACCGCAAGTCTTCTACAGTTCAAAATCTCAAATCCAAAATCTAAAATGGTATAAGCTCCTAAATTTCCTCAAAATGAGGAAAACAAGAGCAATTTAGCTGTCTCCCCGAAACAAGGAGGGCTGGAGAGGGGTTCTCTCTGGGACTACTGTACCGATGTTCTAGCATGATGTTCTAGCATACAGTGCCAACTTACCCCACGATCCAATCAGCCGCTTGTTAGGCTTCTGTCAAAATGGCTGGACGACTATTTTCTTAAAGTAAAGCCCTTCCAAACAGATGAGGTAGGGAGCATAATAGATTTCTTCATTCATCCTTCATCACTCTGAGGATGCCCTCACTGAACTTACTTCTAAGATTTACAGAGGGGCACGCTAGATTAGTGCTTGTACAACTTTGTACAACTTTAGATAGATGCCGGGGAAAAATCCCGACTCAACGCAAGCAAAGCCAGGGTTCATCTGCTGCAAACTCACCCAGCCACTCAAAACGACAAATGAACCTCAAGGCTTGCTGGTAGCGCCCTCCTCCTAACCATAAAATGAGAATGCTGGCAAGGTGGCTCGAAATGAATGTCGATGAACTGATAGTAAGATACGCAGCCGGTGCGCGAAACTTCGCGGCAATTGACCTGAGTGAGGCAAACTTGAGTGGCATCAACCTCAGCGGCGCTAATTTGACAGGCGCTAATTTAAGCGTGGCGAATCTCAGCGGTGCCAATCTCGAAGCCGCTAACTTGACTCAAGCCAAACTTAATGTCGCGAGGCTCAGTGGAGCCAATCTTAGCAATGCCATCTTAAACCAAGCAAACTTCAACGTTGCTAACCTGATTCGAGCGGATATGGGGGGGGCGCAGCTCATCCAAGCCGTCTTGATTCGAGCCGAGCTAATTCGCGCCGATCTGAGTGGATGCAATCTCAAATCAGCGAACCTCAGCGGTGCTGATTTGCGTGAAGCCACTCTTAGAGAAGCCAATCTCAGTCGCGCCAGTTTGAATGAAGCCAACCTCCGGGGTGCCTTTTTGACGGGAGCCAACTTGGAGCAGGCAAACTTAAATGGCACCGACTTGAGCCGCACCGACTTGAGCGGTGCCAATTTCCGAGAGACAGAACTAAGACAAGCCAATCTCAGTCGCGCAAATCTCAGCGGAGCGGACTTAAGCGGCGCAAATCTGCGTTGGGCAGACTTAAGCGGTGCAAATCTGCGTTGGGCAGACTTAAGCGGCGCAAAATTAAGCGGAGCTAACTTAATCGGCGCAGACCTTAGCAATGCTAATTTACTCAATGCCAGCTTAGTTCACGCCGATCTTACCCAAGCTCGATTGATTAAAGCCGATTGGATTGGAGCTGACTTGACCGGGGCGATTTTAACCGGGGCAAAACTGTATGCAGTCTCCCGTTTCGGCCTGAAAACCGAAGGAGTGACCTGCGAGTGGGTTGACTTGAGTCCGGATGGCGATCGCACGGAAATTTTTCGTCTTACCACTGAAGAATCAAAAAAGTTCTTCAATGAAACGCTGCCAACCGTCCGAATTATCGTAGATGCACCGTTAGATTTAGAAGCAAATTTAGCACTAGCCACTACTTATCATCACCTCTCTAAGCATTATCCGGGGATCGCTCATCCTCCCAGTTTGGAAGTCAGCGCTCGAAAAACAATTCTCACTTTCAGAATTGATAGCAACGATCAATTATTTCCCTTGGCTTACGTGGCTATTTTTCCCTTCAACGATGCAGTAGCAACTCAGAAAAATATCAGCGCTCTAGTGAACCTACTTCAATCTCAAAATCAATCATCACTAGGGCATAAAGATGCTCAGCGGGTCAAGCAATTAACTGCCTCCCTTAATAAAACAATCGATCAAGTCGGTAGTCTCGATATTTGCAAAATGGTGCCCGAACTGAAAAGAAAATTAAACTTCTTCCAGGCTCCAACCCAGACGGTGCTAAATAATTCTACGGATCAAACCTTGAATGTTTATCATCACCCAGTGTTTGGGAAACGGTTTATGAATCAAAGTCAATCTAATTCCAGGGCTTTGCCAAAAAACAACTTAGTTGAAGCGCAAGGCTCAATTCTCCCTCCTGTGGGTACGTTGGTTGAATTTGTCAAGGAATTTGATTATTTAGAAAAATTACAGCAAAGTTGAACAAAGGGTCAGCAGGCAAAAGGCGAAAAAAAAGAGAAAATATGTAAAGCGATCTTTTTTACTTTTTGCTTTCCTAACTCTAAAGTCTCAAATCTAAAGTGATAGAGGTAGAAGTTCATTCCTCACTACGTGCATTCCTTCGCGAGCAGGAGAATCGTTCTTGGCCTCATCATCTGACAATGGCGAGGCTAGTGGCACGGGCTTTAAGATTAGGGCGTTCTGCCCTGATTCAGACTGGAGTTTCTTCGCACGGTACGGGGAAGTATCGCCTGAGTTACCTAGCACCGGCACTGCTATGGACGAAATCTGTCATCCTGGTGGCTCCAGAATCAGTTCAGCAACGCTTGCTAGAGGTGGAAATTCCTCAGATGCGACAGTGGATGGGGAGGGAAAAAGCCATCCTAACAGGCGATGCATGGCCTGACGCTGACTTTCAGGGACTGCTGTTAATCTCTCCAGAGGTTTGGTTAGCTGACCGCCTCAAAGGGCTAAATCGGATACCCTTTGGCATTCCGACTATTTTTGATGGTGCCGATGACTTGGAAGAGTGGGCACGCGACCAACTGACTGCTAGCTTGCGACCCAGCGATTGGGAAGAGTTGATGCTGGCCTTTCCCCGTAAGGTAAAGGCAATCCGGGATGCGCGGGTACAGCTAACAAAAGCTGTCTTCCAGCATCCAGCCAATCCTTACGAGTGCTATCTGATTTCACCTGCTGAGCAAGACATCTTGAGGCGTCTCTATGCGGTCTTAGAGAATGCGATAGGAGTTGAAGGCAGACAGAATCTTGTCGAAACAAGAACGATCCCGTCTGGAGAGCAGGGGAGTGGGAGAGGGGGAGAATTTCCCGCCTCGCCAAATTTACCCCCGGCTTGGAGAAATTTTTGGCATCGGTTGCAAGCAGAAGACCAACTCATGTGGGCAGAAATTGCTCGGAGTCAGGGTCAATTTTCTTTGTATTGCGGTCCCGTTGAGGTGGCAACTGCTTTAGAAAAAATTTGGCACCACGAGCCGGTGGTATTGATTGGTGCGGCACTGGATTTAGAGACAGAAGCGATCGCCTATCGTCAGCGGGTAGGATTGGGCAACCTAACGTGTCTGAAGTTTTCTCCAGATAGGCAGAACGAACTGATTCAGCTATATCTCCCCGATCGGCTGCCCATGCCAAATACGCCTCAATTTCAGGGAGTTCTGATTCAAGAAGTCCAGATGCTAGTTGAGACAATGGATCGGTCGCTGGGAGAAAATCCCGACATTCAAAGACTAGCGGTGATCTTGGTCGAGGACACGCCTTTAAAAGCCCAGGTGGCGTCTGTGATGGCGGCTGAGTTTGGCTCCCGCGTGCAAGTAGAAAAAACCAGTTTGTCAAACAATGGCATTCTGGTTACGGGATGGGAATTTTGGCGGCATTATCAGGAGGCGTTGCCTGCGCCCCAGTTGCTAGTGATGGCGACATTGCCGATCCCTTCTTTAGAAAATCCCCTGGTAGCAGGCCGGGTTGCTCATTACAAGGAACAGCGGAAAGATTGGTTTCGCTTGTATCTGTTGCCGGTGGCTTTGAGTGAATTGCAGCGAGCGATCGCCCCCGTGCGAGAATGTCGGGGCGTCGTTGCTCTCCTCGATGGTCGCGTAAATAACCGCAGCTACGGCTCTCAAGTGCTGGAAGCACTGAGTCCTTTGGCTCGGATCAACTATTTGGATAGCAACTGGTTTACTAGCGATCGCTAGCTTCTCCCACACCCCTCAGCGATCGTCGCTTTGCCTCAATCTTGTAATTTAATGAATAATTCAGCGGCAACTTCCACGCCAGCGTTATGATAAGCAAATGTCTAAAGGCATCACCAAAAATCATGGGTGAATCCAAGCGTCGGAAAGAAGCACTCAAAGAGAAGTATGGTCAAGATACCTACATCCTTCCTTGGGTGCCGATTACCAAAACTCAGGCACAACAGTTTGTGAAAATCTCCGGTCAGGGGGCTTGGTACGGTATCGGTTTCCTGATCCTTTTTTGGATAACTATCCGCTTCATCGGACCTTCCTTTGGTTGGTGGCAGGTTGTCAACTAGACCTTCCTAAAAATCTGGTTGGGTGAAGTGCTTAGAGACAAAGTATTTGATAGATTTGTCTTGCCGACAGGTAAACCAAAGCTATCAGATTCTTTGTCTCTAACTTTATAAGTAAGCTTCGCCTATAGGACTAGGTTTAATTGATTATTCTTATCCTTAGCGAGCGATCCCCTTAAATGCAGCGATGATTCTGCCCCTGGCAACACTTTACCGCTAAGTCCGTCTTTAGTTAGAAGTAACCTTTAGCACTGCTGTTTAGGATGCAGGAGTATCATTCAAACTGTTATTGTTGATACTTGGCTTTTCTGAATAGTCAAGTTAACCTGGTGCAAATCAGGGAGCCGTCAAGTTCTAAATTTTCCTATGCTCCTCAATTAATTTACCGTCATGCCTGGGGAGCAAAATCTTAAGAAAGTATAAAAGGTTTAAACTAAGGTGTGGTGGTTGGAGGACAACCGTGTTTCTACGACTTGCAGAGCAACACCGTCAATTTGTACAGGATCTAGTGATGAACCTCCAAGCTCTGGCGATTGTGCTAGAGCAGCGGGGCTATCTGGCTTCTTGCTATACCTGCGGAGGCCAAATGAATAGCGCATCATTTATGGTTAGTCTTGGTGACAACCATCTAATTCGCTTTTTAGTATCGGATTATGGGATTACCTGGACAGAAATGCGGGATGACCGTGAATTAATGAAGCTAGAGGGCGCTGAAGCGATTTGTCAGCTACAAGACCTAGCCAATCTAGTTAAATACCAAATCAAACCTTCTGAGTATCGTCCTGCCGTGCCCCAGCGAGGCTAAAGGAGTTAGCGTAGCAAGGTTTCGCCACTCTCTTTAGACAGATTAGCTCCTAGGACTGCTAATCTGAAAAGTGAGAAACCTACGTGCTAACCCCTGGCGATGGATGCCGGAAGAGATGTCTATGACCGCCCTTGATTGTGCATGGCAACACCATTTTATTGAGACCAACAACATTCGCTTACATTGTGTCACCCAAGGAGAAGGAGAGCTAGTTATCCTGTTGCACGGGTTTCCAGAGTTTTGGTATTCCTGGCGGCATCAAATCCCAGCACTGGCTCGCCATTTTAAGGTGGTGGTTCCCGATTTGCGGGGCTACAACGATTCGGATAAGCCTCTCAGTGGTTATGACCTGGATACTCTTAGCGCCGATATTCGGGGTCTGATTGAGAATTTAGGGTATGTCCGGGCACATATTGTTGGTCACGATTGGGGCGGATTGATCGCATGGCATCTAGCGCAGAAATTTCCAGACGTTCTGAATCGTCTGGCTATTTTGAATGCACCGCATCCGTACAGGTTTTGGCAGGAATTGACGGGAAACTTGGATCACCTGCGCCGCAGCTGGTACGTTCTGGCGTTTCAGATTCCTGGTTTGCCAGAGTGGCTGATTCAGCAAAATTTAAAAGATTTTGTAAATAACGTGTTTCGGGGACAGGCGGTTCGCAAAGGCGCGTTTTCTGCCGAGGATGCCCAAGTGTATCAGGCAGCACTGGCAAAGCCTGGGGTTTTGGCGGCGGCAATTAACTACTATCGATCGTCTTTGTCGCCTCAAAATTGGCTGCATCACTGGGGACGATCGCCCGATCCCGTCACTGTGCCTACCTTGATTTTGTGGAGCGAAGAAGACGCCTTTTTGACTCGAAAACTCACCGAAGGCATGGAACGCTTAATCGCTGCTCCTTTCAACCTAAAATTTATTAGTCACTGCGGTCACTGGATGCAGCAAGAAGTTCCCCAAACCGTCAATCGAGAACTCTTAAACTTTTTCCGCTCCCCAATATTAACTGGTGGCAAAAAAAACTTCTAAATCTATTGGTAAAAATCTATCGAAGAAACTGCTGCCAGTGTGGTGAGATTTAAAACTGGCGACTTCGCTCATGTCAACAATCTTTAACAACACGCTTGATAGCGCCAAATTAATTGGCGCTATTGGTTTTGGAAATGTTAATTTAGCAAAAGTTAGAAGAAACTAAGCTGATTGACCGGGATAGCCCAAAAGCCCTATAGTCCCAGTTTCTTCGACTACAGAATTTTAGGCGATCGCGTTGAGACTCATTTTCCAATTTTTCAACAAACTCAGGTCACAAGGCAGTATCAAACCCCCACCTGGCGGTCAAAGAACGAATTGTGATGCGAAACACAGAGCAACCATGACAATTAACAACCCCAGTCGCCGAATTTTGTTGCATCCTGGAAGGGTAGGGGTTGTATCTATTTCGTTCGACAGAGGACAAGGTTATATCCTCGGATTAACTCGATTTATGGCGTAGCGCCACCAGCAAAATGATTGGGTACCGTGAGAGCGATCGCCTCATGCTCAATTATTTCCCAAATCAGCAACGCCCCCTCACTGCACTCAGTATCAGCGAGAACTAAGGATGTTTAACGCTACAGAAATTCTAATTGACTCTTTTGTTCAAAGAATTCGTGAAGGCTACCGACGCACTTACGGCGGCTACAAGCCCGACTACGAAGATATTATTGCCTGGGCGGGGGGTATGGCTCTGGAAAACATTGCCAACAGCGACGCCCTTTATCACAATGTTGAACACTCGATTTTAGTCGCTCTGGTCGGGCAAGAAATCTTGCGCGGTAGACATATCCGCGAGGGCGGGGTGTCCTGTGAAGACTGGTTGCACTTCATTCTCTCCTTGGTTTGCCATGACATTGGCTACGTGAAGGGCGTGTGTCGCCTAGATAGAGACTACGAAAGACTGTATGCGACGGGGCAGGATGCAGAAATGGTTTCCGTGCCTCGTGGATCTTCAGATGCCAGCTTGACACCGTATCACGTCGATCGAGCCAAACTCTTTATTGAAGAGCGCTTTGGCGGTCATAAGCTGATTGATGCGGAATTGATCAAGCGCAATATTGAACTCACTCGTTTTCCAGTCCCAAAAGCAGAGGATCATCAAGATACGGTTAATTATCCAGGCTTGGTTCGGGCATCTGACTTGATTGGTCAGCTGAGCGATCCCCGCTACCTGAAGAAAATTGGTGCCTTGTACTATGAGTTTGAAGAAACTGGCGTCAATCAAGCCTTAGGTTATCGGCATCCTGGAGACTTGCGGCGGAACTATCCCAAATTTTACTGGCATGGGGTATTTCCGTATATTCAAGATGCGCTTCGCTACCTGTCGCTAACTCAGCAGGGTAAGCAAATCATTGCAAACCTCTACTCGAATGTGTTTGTTGTTGAGCACGAAAGTGCCGAAGATGAGCGACGGCAACTGGAAGAACAGTTAGTAGTTGGAGCTTAGAAAGGGAACCAGTGGGGAGTTAGGAGCGAACAATCCAAATAAGCTTGGAAATACTAAATTCTAGCTTATGATTTAATTTAAAACTCCTAACTCATAACTCCTAAGCACTAACTTTATGAACTGGTGGCAAAAGCTTAAAAACAATCCCTTAGCTCGTTTTGGCGCTTTAATCCTGTTAATTTTTTACCTTAGCGTTATTGCAGCTGATTTTGTTGCCCCTTATCGTCCATGTGACTCTTATGACCTGTCTCAAGGACTGTGTGATGTACAGCCAAATACGTCACTTTTGCCACCAACTCAGATTTACTGGCGCAACCGTGAGGGACAATTTATTGGACCGCACGTTTATCCGACGACTCAGGGGCCGACAGATTTAGAGACGGGCGATCGCAAAGTGATTGTAGACTTCCAAAAACCTTCACCTGTTCGCCTGTTTGTCCGGGGACCGAAATACCAACTATTTCAGCTTCGCCTACCGCTGCCACCCAAATTTGATGAGGTGGAAATTCTTAGCGGTATTCCCTTTAATTGGCATCTCTTCGGCACCCTTGGGGAAGGCAAACTGAATTTGTTAGGCACCGATGAACAGGGGCGCGACCAGTTCAGCCGTCTACTGCACGGGGGCAGAATCAGCCTCAGCATTGGTCTAGTGGGAATTGCCATATCTTTCCCCCTAGGTTTGTTGGTTGGAGGGATTTCTGGCTTTTTCGGAGGCACAACTGACAGCATCTTAATGCGCTTTGTGGAAGTGCTGATGACAATTCCCAGCCTTTATCTGTTGGTTGCCCTTGCCGCAGTGCTACCGTCAGGACTAACGAGTGCCCAGCGATTCTTATTAATTGTCCTGATTACCTCATTCGTCGGCTGGGCTGGGTTAGCACGGGTGATTCGGGGACAGGTGCTGTCCATTAAAGAGCGGGAATTTGTGCAAGCAGCACGCGCAATGGGTGCAAAACCGCTGTACATTATCATTCGTCATGTGTTGCCGCAAACTGCTACCTACGTGATTATCTCGGCAACTTTGGCAATCCCTGGTTTTATCGTCGCGGAATCAGTGCTGAGTTTGATTGGGCTAGGAATTCAGCAGCCAGATCCATCTTGGGGGAATATGCTATCGCTAGCTACAAATGCATCAATTTTGGTGTTACAACCTTGGTTGATCTGGCCTCCAGCGCTATTGATTATCCTCACCGTATTAGCATTTAACTTGCTAGGAGATGGGCTGCGGGATGCCCTCGATCCCCGGAGTTTGCGGCGGTAATTTTAAAAGTTTTTTGCGAATTTGTGTGACATATTTAGCAGAGTCGGTCATATTTGTGAACGACTCTGCTAAATTTTTTGTTGAGTTTGTTTCCGAGCTATTCATATAGCTCGGAAACGTGTGATCTGATAGGAGTTGGAAGCAAATGATATTGAAAATTATATTCAAAAAAATTATTTGTTCAAGTTTGAAATACGGGTTATTTAGGTGGATTTTAGTCAGTGGCTTTGTCTCTCAAACTGCTTATTCTGCGGATGTAGATAAAACTCCTCAAGGTAGCAAAGAAATTAGTACGTTTCTAAAGACAGATTCAGATTTACCAAATTTGGATAATCAGCCTGATAACAACACGACTTTGCAACAGGTGGAGGAACTAGAGGAGGAAAATGCAGAAGAGTCAGACGCTGCTGAAGCTTCGATGGAGCAAGTGACCAATGTTTCTCAGATGACAGACGTGGAACCCACAGATTGGGCATATGAAGCACTGCGATCGCTTATCGAACGCTATGGCTGTATCGCGGGCTATCCGGACAGTACTTATCGTGGTAATCGTGCCCTAACGCGGTATGAATTTGCTGCCGGGTTAAATGCTTGTTTGGAGCAAATTACTAACCTGGTTCCGATAGCAACTGCTGATGGAATCAGACAAGAGGAATTGGCTACCTTACAGCGATTGCAATCAGAATTTGCAATCGAATTGGCCAGTCTTGGGGGTTCCGTGGGTAGCTTGGAAGCTCGCACTGCGGAAATAGAAGCAACCCAATTTTCTACAACCACTAAATTGAGCGGACTGACAATTGTTGGCGTTCAAGGGCGTAGCAACAATCGCGCCGATTTATTTCCTAGAGATGGGAAAAAAGAGACTGATGATCGGGGTACAAATATTAACGTAATTAATTTTAATCAGCTGTATCTAACTACCCAATTTGACGAACGTAGTTACCTGTTAGCAGGTCTCCAAGCGAGTCAAGGAACCACTGCACCTCGACTAACTAACGATGTCCTACTGAGCTATGAATTGTTTAATGATAACGATGCGATTTTGAGCGATCTAAACTACCGTTTCCTCCTCACCGACAAATTTGCTGTTCTCGTGGGGACAGAAGGAGTAAATATGGCTTACGCTTTCCGAGGCCCAAATCGTGTGGAAAGCGCTGCTACAGGTCCAATTTCTGCTTTTGCCCAAAGAAACCCAATTCTGAATATTGGCTTTGGTCGTGGCGGTATCGGTTTTGATTGGCAATTTGCTAAACGTGCCAGTTTGCAGGCGGTTTACTCAACTACTATTCCAGGATTTTTTCATAGCGATGGACAACCTGACGGGCACAATACCGCAGGTGTCCAACTAGCGCTTACCCCAACCGATCCGCTTGATATCACTTTGTATTATGTTAATGACTACTCTCCCAATGGTTCTTTGCTGACTGGGATTGGAGACGACCAGTTGAGTGCTATTAATCCACTGACTGGTAATTCAGCATCCCTGCAAACTAATGCCGTTGGTGCCACGATTAACTGGCGAATTACGCCGCGCATTTCGTTAGGTGGATGGGCTGGTTATACCAATTCCCACATTCCCGGAAGATCGGGAAATGTAGAAACAACTAACTATATGGTGTATCTCAATTTTCCCGATTTATTTGGACAAGGAAATTTGGGAGGAATTTATATTGGACAACCACCAAAAATTGTTAGCAGCGATTTGCCCGTAGGAAATAATATCCCTGACTTTTTCAATACGGGTTTGGGCAGAGAAGGAGGACAACCTGGAACGACCACTCATGTAGAAGCGTTCTATCGTTGGCAGGCAACGGACAACATTAGCATCACGCCAGGGGTAGTCTTTATTTTTGAACCGGGACATACACCCGCTAGCGACCCAATCGCTGTAGGTATATTACGGACTAGCTTCTCCTTCTAGGAAAATTTCCCTATCTACACTTGTCACATTCAGCAAAGTGCAACATCGCAGGAGTTCTTGGATGTCGCTCAGGATGATATTCTGATGCAAAATGCCAGTTTACACCTCATCAAACCTTTATTTAGCTACAAAAACTTTATCCAAATTTACCGTAATTTTACTAAGTCTACTTTTTTTTAATTTAATATTTTTTTATTTTCAGTGTTATCTCGCTTGTAGATAGAAGAGTAGAAGCTATAAATTGACATAAGGTTCGGTTAAGCAATTATATTGGCAACTACAAGAATCTCTAATTGTTATTTCTCGCTTTTTAATCAACCTCAATAGAAATCGTAAATCTTGCTGTATTTGTCTACTGTTGAAAACATTTACGGCAGAAAAACTTATGGGTTGATTTCAAAATTTTTATCTGTAATTGCAGATAGATACAGATTATTTTTGCTTTTGCAAAAGTTAATTATTTATTTGAAGGAGGCTGAGTCAAAGTGGCTAAATATATTTTTTCTTTGCTAGTTTTTATTTTAACTCAAAGCTCTATTTTAATTGCGGCTAATTCTCAAGCCCAAACGGTTATTCCTTTAGAAACTAACATTATTGTTGATACTATCGACTCAAGCTCCTCTGAACAGACCGCAGAGTGGAATACAAGTGTTAAATCTGACGTTGGTAATACTGTCGTCAATTCTACCAATGCTGAGCAAGTTGTTGTTTCTGAAGCTGGAAATAAAGCTACTGATTCTAGCTCCCCTGAAGCGGACAGTAAAGCCACTAATCAACGGATTCCCATGTCAAGCAGAATTTTTGATGTATCTTCTATGCGACAGTAGCGCCAAGGGGTGATACATCTCAATTTTTGAGATAGTGTCGAAATTATTGTAGAGGTCGGCTGTTTGATATCTTTAAGCGATCGCATCCGCTTATTCTACCCAGATGTTTTCTCCTCAACGGGGTGTTGACCATAAAAGGGTAGTGCTTCTGACCAGTGGGGACGCTTCCCCTGTTGCCAATCTAGATAGGCTAGTTCTAGTAGACTCGAAACGGTTGCCCCTAGCCCAGCCCCGGCAGCGATATCAATCAGCTGATAGGGATGCCAACTGTCCAGCGTTTGTTGCCATACTGCCGGTGTCATCACGCTATCTGATAACATCTGAGCGAGTCCGGAACTGGATGGCAATACCTGATAAATGGCGGTAAATAATTGACCCCGTTGAGCTGGCAATTGGACAGCGATCGCATTGCTGAGTGAAGATTCTTCACCGTTTCCGTTGCCTTGCTGTTTACTTTTACCGGCTTCTGACCAAGCCACAGATGCCAGTGTAGAGACGGAAAACAGAGGAATATCCAACTGTTGCGCCAGTGTCCGCGCTGTAACAACACCGATGCGAGTCCCTGTAAAGCTGCCTGGGCCGATTGCCACACAGATAAATTTCAAATCAGCCCACATCTGGGGCTGAATAAACTCAGCCAGATGATGATGTAAATGAGTGGATAAATCGCGCCCTAAATCCCAAGTTTGGCAGCGCGAATCTCCAGAAAAGTTATTGAGTGCTAGACCTAGTTCAGGACTGCTGGTATGTAGTGCTAAGCCGTATTTTGTTGGATCGAGCTTCACGGAATTCATGCCCAGTTCAAGGGATCGATAGCCCAGATAGGGAAACCCAATAAATCGGAGTCCCTACAAGTGCCTAGCCGCGACTTCTTAGTCGTGAAAAGCGTTGATTTGGAGATCGTAAATTGCTTGACCCGTCAAGCAGTGCCAGTGACAGGTAAATAAATCTGGCTTTTGGACGTTAATGCTAGCGATCGCTGGTTCCCCTGGAAACGGCAAAAGTCGGTCAAAAAAAATCCCTTGCTCTTGAAAGCCGAACTGTAATAAATAAACAGCTGGTGGCGCTGATAAAAATTGCAGCAATCGATGCCCCAGTTGGTACAGTGGCTGACGCCAGATATCCGATAGATGCACTGGCTGACGATAACCTTTCAAAGTCGGTTCTAAGCGCCTACTTTCATCATCCTCAACCCTACCAATTACCTCGCCGTAGAGCGGCCCCTTTGCCGTAAGAACGATTGGCAACCAGAAATCACCGACACCCGTCGTCGATCCTAATTGCTCCACCAACTGGCGTAAACCAGTCACATCGCGGCAAGCCTGATAAAGGGATTGGGCTGGAAATTCCAAGCTTTCTGGCAAATTCAGCGTTAAAGGACACCAAAGAATTTCTGCTTGGTTTTGCAAGTCCGCCCAGACTGAGGCAATAAATTGCGTCTCTACAATTTGTATCGTTGTCGGTACTGGGGAATTGAGCGCGCTTTGCTTGAGGGCAGAAACAATTTCGGCTATTGTGGGCGATACCGGAAGTTCATCAGCAGCATCAACCACAATCAGAACTTTACGCATGACCAAAGGTTGGAATCGGGCTATTACGAACACCCGTACGCGGGAAACTGGGCAGATCGAGTCCGGTCGTCGTGCGACGGGTTCTGACAGCTAGACGGTAGCTGACACTTTGCAACTCGGCATGGAGTTGACGGTTTTCCCGTTGCAGCATCGCCACTTTCTCCCGCACGGGTGCCATGCGTTCGGCAAATTTCTGGCGATAAATCTGTGGCAACTCCTGTACCACTTGTTCGAGCATCCGGCTGCGGTCGGTCAATTCCTGTACGGACTGCCGCAATTGATAAATCTCGGTGTCGCGGGTTGTAATTTGTTCCTGGTAGAACGTTACCTGCTGTTCGACCTCTTGCAGTTGTTCTCGCAGCGCTCTCATCTGAGCCATGTGCCGCTCAGAAACTTCCGGTCTGGGCATAAAATTAGCATTGCCCTTAACCAGCCGGAATAGTTCTTGAGACAACTGCTGAACCAGTTGATCTCGCATCTGCAACTCTTCGCGCAGGCGAGTTGCGTCAGATTGAAGCGTTTGTAGGTTTGGCGTGTCTGTCTGGCTCACAATGGCTTACGGCTCCTTTGAGATGATTTTCCTAATGGCAGGCGCGAGGCGATAGCGGATGGCTCATATTGCTTTTGCAGCTAATTTACCATTTGCAACGGCAATTAACACCTGATTGCTACCCTTGTTTGCAATTAAGGGTTGGGTCTATCGTATCCTCAGATTCAGCTAGATTTTCTGCCGGTGCGAACAAATTGTTCAGTTTATACAAACCATTTGTCATCCGGTAGCGAGATTGAAGCGATAGGCGTCTTGTAGTATTTAGGTGGAATCAAGAGGAAGTGGTTAAGATGAGCGCAGCCAGCAGTTCAAACAAGATCAAATTTGGTACCGATGGATGGCGGGGGATTATCGCCGATGACTTTACCTTCGCCAATGTGTGTAAAGTAACGCGGGCGATCGCGAGTTATCTCGAAAACGCCTATTCCAAAGACCGTCCCGTCTTAGTAGCTTACGATACCCGTTTTTTAGCCGACCAATTCGCCCGGACTGCCGCCGAAGTTTTGGCAGACGCTGGGTGGACGGTGAAAATTGTCGATCGAGATTGCCCGACGCCAGTTATTGCTTACAACGCTAAGCTTCTCAACTCTGCTGGGGCACTGATGTTCACCGCCAGTCATAACCCAGCTCCCTATTGCGGCATCAAATACATCCCCGATTACGCTGGTCCGGCTACACCGGAAATTACGGATACAATTGTAGCAAATATTGAAGACGCTACGGATGAGCCGCCGAGTGGCAACAATGCCAACAAGATTTCTACCTTTGATCCCAAGCCAGATTATCTCCAGTTTATTTACACCCTGCTGGATGTAGAGCGAATTAAGAGCGCAGGGCTAAAGGTGAAGTACGACGCCCTCTACTCCACTTCTCGTGGCTACCTGGATACTGTTTTGGAGCGCTGTGGTTGCGATACAGAGGCATTCCACACCTATCGCGATGTTCTCTTTGGCGGTGGAATGCCAGAACCGAAGGGAGAGGAATTGATTGGACTCGTCGAAGCGGTGAAAAAAGACGGGGCAGATTTAGGTTTGGCGACGGATGGAGATAGCGATCGCTTCGGCATTGTTGACGAACAAGGAAACGTGCTGACACCGAACACGGTGCTGCTGCTGCTGGCGCGTCACTTAGTCAAAAACAAAGGCAAAACTGGTGCAATTGTCCGCACCGTTGCCACCACCCACCTGCTGGATAACCTCGCTGCTAAGTACGGCTTGGAAATCTACGAAACAGCAGTAGGCTTTAAATACATCGGCGAGAAAATGCGCGAGACGCAGGTATTGATCGGCGGCGAAGAATCGGGCGGATTGAGCATTATCGGACATATTCCCGAAAAAGACGGTATTTTAGCCGATATGCTGGTGGCAGAAGCGATCGCTTACGAAGGCAAGCCTTTAAGTCAGCTAGTAGAAGAAGTAATCGCAGAAGCCGATGGCCCTCTGTACAACAAACGTCTCGATTTACACTTAAATGACGCCCACAAAGCCGCTGTCATCGATGATTTCACTAAAAATCCCCCAGCAGAAGTGGCAGGAATTAAAGTGAAAGAAGTAGGGCGCAAAGACGGGATTAAACTCTACTTAGAAGAAGGCAGTTGGATACTCCTGCGTCCTTCCGGAACAGAACCGCTAATGCGGGTTTATCTAGAAACGAATACTCCAGAAAAAATGACCCAAATTGCCCAGCAAATGGAACAAACCATTAACCAACTGGAACCCGTCACAGTCTAAACGATCGGTAGGAGCAAGGACATCGCTCTTGCTCCTACTTGGTAGCAGGAACTTACTCAGTTGCCATTATCACCATGAAAGCCCTTACCAACCTGCTTACCTCGCTGATTTTAGCCAGTTCCATCGCAGCGATCGCTCTGTTGTCAATTCAAAACATCACGCCGGTATCGGTGAAATTTCTAACTTTCCAGTCGATCCGGATGCCAGTAGGCGTCGTACTGGCGTTGAGTGCTGGCGCGGGAGCGGTTGGCAGCGCCCTCATGCCTGTTTTTTGGGGAGCGCCTTCCAGTAACCAGTCTCAATCAGAAGATGCCAGTGAGTATGCTGACGAAGACTTTTGATGGTTATTGTCCATTGCAATTAACTATCAGCCTTTGCTACTTACTCTCACTGCGATACTCCCACGGCGGCAGAAACTTGGAGTCACGCCAAATGCCGCGCCGACTCTTTTTCGCCTCAGCTTCTGCTTGCTCAACGATAGCAGCGCTAGGGCAATCTTTTAGATACTGACGATACACCAGTACCAGTCCCTCTTTTGCCAACACTTCCTGAACAAAAGTGCCGTCAGGCAGGCGCACCTCGCTAACTTTACGCCCGTACCTATCAGTATCAGTCACAGTTAAGCGAACGCGATCGCCTCCTTGCTGTACCAATTCTTGCAATCGTTGCTGGGTTTTTATGCCCCACTTGAATTGGTTTTGATCTGCTGCTTTTTTGCTTGCTTTTTCCTTACTGGAATGGGGAACTTCTGGAGCATCCACACAAGCAAAGCGCACGTTGATGTTTTTCCCACTGCGATCCGTCACGGCGAGAGTATCCCCATCGCTGACTCGCTTAACCGGGTAAGTAGGAGAACCAAAAATAGCTTCACATCCCACTAATCCAAGGATGAGAACAACTGCACCAGTCCAGATGAGAGAATTTTGGATGAGTTTGCGAGTGCCGGTCATTATAAATATTTACTACAAAAGAAAAGTCCATCTGGACAGACGTTTCCATTGTCCAATAGTTTCGGACACCTGTTACTGGCTTTTAGCAGTTGGAGTGGTGAAGAAAGATGCGATCGCGCTTCTATCCCACGCTGAGCTTAACCACCAATCGAACAGTCATACAGGAAAGGCTGTCGAAACTACAGTTTTTTACTTCGTCTCCATCCAATTCTGCCCTGCACGCACATCAACCTTAAGAGGAACGCTCAAGGAAACGGCGTTTTCCATCGTTGAGCGAATCTGAGGCTGTAATTCTTCCCATTCCGAGGGAGGAACTTCAAGCACTAATTCATCGTGAACTTGCAATAATAAACGCGCCTGGTAATTCTGCAAAACTTTGTGCAGTTTATCCATTGCAATTTTGATGATATCGGCGCTAGAACCTTGAATTGGAGCATTAGCTGCGGCGCGTAGCGAACCGGCGTCAGCTTGTCCTAAATTACGGAGTTTGTCAAGGTTAATTTCATCGGGATTGCTCCCTTGCAGCTTGCGGAGACTGCCGCCCTCAAAGTTAAAGTAACGGCGGCGTCCTAAAATAGTTTGGACATAACCGTGAGCGATCGCTTCCCGCTTCACTCGCTCCAAATATTCAAAAACCTTACGATAGCGCTCGTTAAACCGATCGATAAATAATCTGCCTTCTGTCGCCTTCACCCCAGCTTCCCGCGCAAATCGCTGCGCTCCCATCCCATAAATCACGCCAAAATTGATAATCTTCCCCAATCGGCGCTCCTCGGATGTGACCGTGTCCTTCTCTAACAACAGCCGAGCGGTGACGCTGTGAATATCCTCATTTTGCTGGTATGCCTCAATCAGCACCGGCTCTTGGCTTAGGTGAGCCAAAATCCGCAACTCAATTTGCGAATAGTCAGCAGCAACGAGTAGCCAGCCAGTTTCTGGCACAAATCCTTTGCGAATCCGGCGACTAAACGCTGTGCGGATGGGAATATTTTGTAAATTGGGATTAGAAGAAGACAATCGCCCTGTTGTCGTACCTGTCTGATTAAAATTCGTATGCACCCGCTGGGTATCTGGACGTATCAGCAACGGTAAAGCGTCCACGTAAGTAGACTTCAGCTTAGAGAGGGTACGGTACTCTAAAATGGCATCAACAAGTGGATGATCGCCTTGCAGTTTTTCCAGCGTTGCGGCATCTGTAGAATAACCCGACTGAATCTTCCGAGACTTTTTGGTGTCCAACTTGAGCTTGTCAAATAAAATTTGGCTTAGTTGTTTCGGTGAACCCAAGCTAAATTTTTCCCCAGCTTCCTGATAAGCTTTTTGCTCAATTCCTGCTAAATCCTTTTCCAGTTCTTGAGAGAGGGTCTGGAGATAGGCTGGATCGATCCGGATGCCCACATATTCCATCTGGGCTAAAACTGGCTCTAAAGGTTGTTCTACTTCCCGTAACAACCGTTCAAGAGCGGGGACTTCCTCTAATTTTTCTCGTAGCTTTAGTACCAACTGGAATGTGGCATAGACTTGCATCCCGCAGTAGTAGGCTACCGTCTGAATATCCATATCGGCAATCGTTTTGCCTTTAGGCACCACATCCGTATAATTACTGATACTTAACTCCAGATGCCGCAAGACTAAGTCGCTGAGGTTGTGGCTGTTTTCTGGATTTAGCACGTAACTAGCAAGCATCGTATCAAACACCACCCCAGCCAAGTTAATTCCCTGACAGCGCAACACCAGCCGGTCAAACTTGGCGTTCTGCAACGATTTGGGATAGTCAACACTTTCGAGAATCGGACGCAACGCTTCTAAGACAGCCGTTTTATCCAGATTTTCGCCAGTTTTGTGACCCGTGGGAATATAAGCAACTTCAGATGGCTCGATGCCCCAGCAGCAGCCAATCCCCACCAGTTGGGCGTCGCGTGGTTCTAGGGCATCCGTTTCCGTATCCCAAGCTACTGGTTTGTCAGGGTCAGTGCAACTTTGCAGCTGCTTTATCAGTTCTGTCAGTTTTTCTGGAGTATCAATAATTTGGGCACTAATCTTACTCGTAGCATTTGTGGCTGCCTTGCTAGCAGCTTCGGTGTCAGCGGCACTGAAAAACCAGTCGCCATCATCAAAACCGATTTCTTCAAGTTCTTCTTTAGATTCAACGGGTTTAGCTTCCTCTGCCACACCGCCAAATGCTTGCTGCAACTGCTTGATTCGACTTAAATAAGTCCTAAACTCTAACTTTTCTAGCAGCGGTTCTAGCTCGGCGTTATCAAATCCCTTCAGCGGGCAGTCTTCTAAACTAACGTCGAGAGGGACATCAAGAACGATCCTTGCCAAGTGCTGGGAACGGTATGCCTCTTCTTTCCCGGCTTCCAGCTTCTGTTTGACCGCTCCTTTAATCTCATCCAACGAGGCATAAATCCCATCCAGGGAGCCGTATTCTGTAAGCAACTTCACGGCTGTTTTGTCGCCAATTCCCTTGACACCGGGGATATTGTCGGAGGCATCGCCACACAAAGCTTTGTAATCGACAACCTGCTCTGGTGTAATGCCCTTTAGTTTCTCTTTAACTTCCTCTGGCCCAAATTCTACTGGCCCTGTATTGCTGCCACGTTGCCAGAAGGTTTGACCAAGATAAAGAACGCTAATTCCCTGTGCAGTGTTAACCAGTTGAAATAAATCTCTGTCACCCGTAACAATCTTCACCCGATACCCGGCAGCACTCGCCTTTTGTGACAGCGTTCCCAAGACATCATCTGCCTCGTACCCTGGTGCCGTCACAATTGGTAGATTGAAGGCATCCAAAAGGTCGTGGAGATTTTTCAGGTCAACAATAAAGTCTTCTGGCGTCTCAGCGCGGTCAGCTTTATAGGTGTCGTCAGCTTCGTGGCGGAAAGTGGGTAAACCGAGGTCGAAAGCGATCGCCATCGCCTGAGGTTGCTGGGATGCTATTACTTCCAGTAACGACTTGAGGAAGCCAAAACAAACACTGGTAGGAATCCCAGTCTTTGTTTTTAAGCCTCCATCCCGCCCTTTAGCAAAGGCAAAGTAGGCGCGGAAGGCTAACGAGTGACCATCCACCAGGATGAAGACAGGCCGCATATCAGATGAGCTAGCAGCGGAGTGAGAGGGGTTGGAGGCAGAGGTAGATTGAGACATAGCCTTATTTTAGCTAGCGCCAGAGAGCAGATATTCTTTACAATGCCTCAGATTGCTCGCTTCAGGCGAACAAGCTGTTAGATATCTCATCCCACGGCTCAGCCTGAATGATTTTAACTACCCCTAGGGGAAATATCCTAATCTATGCGCTGCTTCACTGGCTAAGCTTACAGCGAAGCAGCTGCTACATAAGCTTCCAATAAAAAAGCCCGCAGGGTGCAGGCTAGAAACAGGGGTTATTGACTAATTGAACTTGCAAAGATTATCAGCGATAGGCCAGGGGATTAGCCATTGATTTGGCTGTTGCGGCGGCGACGCAGGCCAAACATCCCTAACGTACTTGCAGCTACCAGTGCCAACGTTGCAGATGGTTCAGGTACGCTTTGCAGACTTTGGTTGCCGATATCGACGATGAAAACTGTGTCGTTGAAATCCCGGTCAGAGGCTGGAGTCACGCCAGTCTCGCTTCCATCTCCGTACAAATCTTCAAAACCGATCACCAGGTAACGGGAGTTAAAGAGATATCCTCTGGCGTGCTGTAGCCCATCAGGGTTAGGAGCATTAAAAGCAGAATTGTAAATGCCGTAGGAGTTGCTGGTGCCGTATAAGCTATTGGCGTTCAACTGGAAATTCAGGGTTGTACCTTTACTGAAGTTGCCTAAGTTGACCCAATCTCCTTGCTTTAGATTAGTAAAGCTAGTTTGGTTTTCCCTAATACTTTCTGTGCTGTTGAGTTCCCAGAAAGCCATTCCATCTTTGACAATGTCGCCGTTACTGTCAAGTGCTTGATAACCTAGCTGATTGTTATAATCCGCCCCTTCATTGACGAAGTAAGCACGAACATCAGTATCGTTTTGCAACGTTAATTTGCTTAAATCAAATGATTTACCGCCTAAAAGGCTCAAGTCTGGAAATGCGTATTTTTCTTGAGACTTATTGATCTGCGTGTTTAAGGTATCGATAAGCGTGCTGATGTTTGAAAAATCATCAGATTGGCTCAATGCATTCTTTGTGGGTGCAGTATTTACAGAACCCCAGTTAATCTCAGCCGATGCCGGTGCAGTTGCAGAGATGACGCCGGTCAGGGCAGCAGCAGCGGCGAGCAGACTAGTAATTAGTTTGATTTTCATTTGAGTACCTCTACCAAGGCGATGAACGACTTCACCCCATCTAACCGGCAAATACATCCAAAATAATTGAGTTTATTTTTACTTTAGAAGCCCGGTGCAGACGTGTGTTTTCTTTTCCTTGTTTATTAATAACTGAAATCATAATTCCTTGTCTACAGCTTTTCTAATTCTTTTTGGCTTCTTCATAGTATTGAATATTTACGTAAAACCCTTAAATACACTTACAAAACTACTAATTAGTTTTGAATTTAAAGCAGTATTTTCCTCAACCTCAAAACTTTTTTTTTGAAGCACCTCGGTAAATATTCTGAAAGCTTTTCAGGGATTTTGCGGATAGCGCTTTTTATTTGACAGCGCTATCCATAAAAATTCAGTATTCTCAAGAATGGGGAAATTTCCAGAGTCAGGTTAAAACACGAGCGGGAACTGGTAATACGCACAATGCTGACAGCCTACGCAGATTACGTAACCGTGAGTTCGGGATAAAGAACAGCCATAACAGATAGGCCGAAACTGCTGAATTCTCCATCCATCTGCTTGTCCCATGCTCAGATAAGAAGAAAAGTTCTACGGTGTCGATAACGGGTTCTAAAGGTTTGAAAACCCTGTCCGCAGCCACAATTGCTTCGCTGATAGGCTGCAACACCGTAAACGAGAACGTTTACGGTGTTGCGAAAGCGGTCGATGATTGAGACACTGATTGACCAGTTGAAGTTGACCAGTTGAAGAACATTTCTCGGAGCGAGCATTCTCATCACCTCAGGGAGGCACCTTGATGGGTGCCATTATCTATCGAGACAAGCAAAGCCTGGCAACTTCTATCTCCTTCAGATGAAGAGGGCAGAAGTTGTGAGAGCTTTTATCAAACAGAGTTCAGACGGTACGGAGACTTTAGAACCCTTGCCTTGCAGGTTTAGTCTCTTTAGAAGAGAATTCCATGCGCCTTTTTCCAGAAATGGGCTGCTCCCTCACCGCAGTCGGGCAACTTTCTGGTCAACCTGGTGTGCGGATTGATTGCAAGAGCCACCAAACCAAGCAGCCCTCTATCACCATTGACTACCATTTACTACCTGCTGCTTAAGCCAAACTCACATGAATTCGCAAGCTTATTATTGATCCCCAGTCTTAAAAAGTTAAATTTGGTTTATACGCTGAAAATTACCTAATTATAAAGAGGGAGGCAATGGTGGAAAGAAGAGACATTTTCTATCTCTATAGTTAGAGTCTAGAAGTTTTTAATCTATAGCTGTAGATTGATTCTGATTTGGAGGGAAATCTATAAGTTTGTGAGTGAAGAGCGGACAAGGAGCTTTATTTATGAAACGATCTGATTTATCAAAATTTATTGGAGCTGGCGTTCTCTCCTTAAGTATGGCGGTTCTGCCTTTGACTGTGCCTGCTTCTGCTCAAACCAACACTGATACAAATACAACTACAAACACCGCTCCTCGGCAAGACGTTAGAACCGTTGAAAGCGATCGCAATTTTGATTGGGGCTGGTTGGGCTTGCTGGGACTGCTTGGTTTAGCAGGCTTAGCGGGTCGCAAGCATGAAGAGCCAACCCGTTACCGCGACCCCGATCCAGTAAGTCGTACCGGCTACAGAGAGTAAAAAACGGGTGGCTTATACGAAAATTAACGGTACTAAAAAAGGCAAAAGAAAGAAGAGGACATCTTTTCTTTGCCTTTTTGCTTTTGAAATTTTCTAAACTTGTTTGGATTCCAGATAAATCAAAAGTCAGAGTCTTTAGTCTTTAGTCATGGGTGCAACTCCATCCACTCTAGGAGTCCTGTTTGGACAAGAGTTTGCGAGTCCTTGTTTTTTCGCTCGCCTTTGGACGGAGTGGGTGCCGAAAAAAGTCTAAAAACTAATGAATAATCAAACAGGGAAATCGAATTAACTGTGTTCCGTTAGCGTGTGGGGAGTGCGATCGCTACTCGGTGAGAAGGTGTAATAACTAGCAATCAACGCCACCATCATCCACCAAAGCGTATTTACTTCCGGTCTATACCAAACTGTATCTACCAAACCATGTCCTAATAGACCAAATATCGTGGCAATCGCCGCTATCAGCCAAAAACCCTCACGCCTGCCCAGTTGCCGCAAACGATTTAGCTGTAACCACCCTTGGTTAAAGGTGACAATCAGCAACCACATAAAGCAGCAAAAACCAATCAAGCCAGTTTCTACAGCCAATTCTAGGAAAACGGAATAAGCACTTAAGGCAGTATAGCGGGGGCGCTGATAAAGAGGATAAACTTTGTTAAAAGCCTCGTTGCCAGGGCCAATCCCTAAAATCGGGCGATCGCGGATCATCTCAATCACCGCTTCCCAAACGTTGACCCGGAAATTGTTACTGCTATCCTTGCGACTTGCAAAAATACTAAAAACGCGATCGCGCACTGGTTCCACAAATAGGATCGCCACCGCTAGCACTAGCGCCAAACTTCCTAACAGAATCGGCAGCGACCAAGTCCGCCAGAAAGGTGGCAGATGTTCGCCGATCCAGTAAAGCAGCATCAGCGAAAATACTAAAAGCAAAAATATAAAGCCAATCCAGCCGCCGCGACTGAACGTGAGAATCAAACACGCAGTATTAACGGAAAACATCGTCAGCGCTAGCGCTTTACGACTCCACCCGCGCCAAGCAAAAATAGCAGCCAGAGAGAAAGCGATCGCAGGCAAAAGATAAGCCGCAAGTAAATTGGGGTTCCCCAGATAACTATAAACTCGCGTCGTTTTAGACAGGGGAGACGTTGGATCTGTCCAAGTTGCCAGTGCCGCCGCCCCAAAAAACCATTGTCGCAGCCCGTAGACACTAACAATCAGCGCAATGTGGAGATAGACCGCGATCAGGATAGAACGCAGTCGAGGCGATCGCAGCACTCGCGCCATGAGCGCAAAAAATAGCAAATACAGCGTTAGCTTGCCCCAGCCCTTCAAAGCAGCTATCTTCACTGGCGACAGAGCCGTTGCTACAGTGGCAATGCCCCAGTACAGCAACACCAGCCAGTGAATTGGAGTAACTTTAGGCGCTTCGCCCGGTACATAATCCGCCTCATCTGACAGAGTCAGCAGTATCCAAAAGCCAGCACCGGCAGCTAACAACACGCCAACCAGAGCCGTTGACACAAAAGGAGCCAAAGCGAACACTAAAGCCACAAACAAGGCTCCCAACGGCTCCGCCCACTGCACGCAGACGCTACTCTGCCGCCAGCTTCGCAAGCTACCAACCAACCGATGTAAATAGCTTGCACTTTGCCATTGATACAGCGGCAAACTGGACAAGGTAAATTGTTGCCAAACACTCATGTGATAGGTCAGGGGGGAAGTGATTATGGGTGATTGGTATTGGTCACATTAGTCATTGGTCAATGAACGATTAGCCATTTCCCATGACCGATTACCGATTACCCAAGTACATAGTTTATAGTCTCTAGTCCGTCAATCATCACCAATTGTTTCCACCGCATCCACCTGTGGCAAGCTGACTACATAGCGATATCCCGCTTCTGGAGAGCCTTGAACAGAAATGTGCCCACCATGAATTTCTGCCAATAAACAGCTCAGCAACAACCCCAAACTTTCACGAGAACCATTGCCGACTGATAAATGGGACAGCCCTTCTGAGACGGCAGAATCAGCGGCACGAGAGTCATTCAGCAACAATTGATTCATTGATGTGAGGGACGGCACGGAGTATGGCTCTTGAATGTAAGCAACACTGGCTTCTGAGAGAGCTGGTTCTAAGTGATGATTTGGCGACATATCGGACTGGGCATAAAACTCAATCTGCGGTAGACCATCTCCTAGCCAGGGATGAGAAACCCACACCGCAATGTTCAGCTTTTCAATTTTGCGAGAGACATGAATGCGAACCACGCCCCCTGCACTCCCTGAGTTAATTAGATTAAAAATCAGGTAGTAAAGAATTTGCCGCACTTTATCCTTGTCAAGCAACCAGATGCGCTTTCCAGGCTCTACAGATAGACGAATCTGTTGCTGCCGCCCAGACGCAATCTGTTGCAGGTTATTAATCGCCTGTTGACACAGCATTTCGATGTCCACAGAGGTGAAATCGAGTTTTTGGCTAACCTCATCCAACCCTCCCAGAGACAAAATTTCATCAACTAGCGACACTAAGTGCTGACCGCTGTTGTGGATAATCTCCAGGTATTCCTTCTGCTTGGTCGTTAATGGCCCATAAACTTCGCGTCCCAAAACACTTGCCATCCCCATAATTGAAGTCAACGGAGTCCGCAGTTCCTGTGACAGCTGGGATAGCAGTTTGACTTTAACGGAGCTAGTTGCAGAGGGGCTAGGGGTTGAACGGGTCAGGGACAACACTTCACCCGCATTGCTGCCCATACTGCTGTTGTTCGAGGCGGCATTGTATCCCAGGTCTTTACCCGTTTCTGGTTGCCCGTTAGACGACGGCTTAGCAAACCAATAGCTGGAGTTGGTACGCTCTAAAGACCCCAATTGTCGCGTTTCTAAAAACAGACGGTTTCTCTCAAATTCACTCAGACTCCAGCGAGCCATAAGTTCCAAAAAGTCAATATCTTTGCTAGTAAAGTTACGAGGCACTAAGTCCATCACTGCCAGGGTGCCCAGGCAGATTCCACTAGATGATAGCAGCGGTGTCCCTAGATAGGCACGGATGCCGTAGTGCTGCACAAGAGCAGTTTCAGCAAACGCTCGATTTGTTAGCGTATCGCCAGCAATCAAAACTTGATGACTATCGACCACATAAGTACACAAAGATTGATGGCGTGGGAGCTGCCGGGACGTGGCGAGATCGTTCATCAACCCTAATCGTGATAAACCCACAGCTGCTTTGATCCGCTGCTTGTCTTGAGCCATTAAACTTAAAATGCAAATCGGCGCTTCCAAAAATCGGGCTGCTGTTTGAGTAGCTTCCTCGAACACTGGAACCATCTCTGCTTCAAGTAGACCCAATTCTCCCAAAGCAGCGAACCTTTGTTGTTCTCGTACTGCCGGTGTCAAACCATCCAAACGACAAAAAAGTCTGCTTTCTGGGGCTGCCATTACCATCCCTACTCCCATACGCTTTGCTTGTATGACTTAATTTAATATCCCGCTACACTTAGCGTTCCCGAAGAAGGCCTCTAACAAACACGTTGAGCAGAGAGTTTTGCTTTTCGGTTAAAAAGGACTAAGGGTAAATGACACTGAGTTTAAACAAAATTGACTTCTATCGTAGGTTGAACGACAAGAATAGCGGGGGTTCTCCCGCCCTGGCGACGTGGTGTTTGAGGTCGCGCAGGCGCGTTCATGCCGTAAGGCTTTAGCCTTCAAGGGAGGAGAAAGCAACAAAAATCAAGGGAGGCGTTGAGTTTAGCACTCGGCTCAACCCAGCCGACAAGTCTTCAGTGACGGTGATTCGATTGAGGAGCCAGGATGAAAAACAAGAGTGAAAAGTAGAGTCATTTCTGCTGGCAAGAGGCTTTCTTGCTTCATTCACTCATCACTCTTGTTTGCTGAGTCCTGAGTCCTGAGCCTTGAAGTTTTCAACTTGACCAGGCGGGATGAGATAACAAGGCGGCAATCACCCGTACACCCCGCAGCTGATTTGACAGAGGCAGATGACCCCTAGGGGCACTGAGATCCCAGGTAAACTCGTTGGGATATCGAGTCCAGTTGTTGCCGCTCTTCCAGCCAATTTTGGGCCAGAACTTTAAGAAGTCTTTGCCGAGACTCAGCCAGATTTCCCGTTGCACGGAAAAACCGAATTTGCCCTCCGAGTGTAGGAACCACAGGCTATTGATGGTTTGTAAATCAGGAATGGGGAAGTTTTCTACCTCTGTAAAGTACAACCATTTTCTCTGTACAGCCTGAGCACCTGCCAATTCACACAGCTTTTGCAAGGTTAGGCGGTCAGCGGCAAGAAAGTCTTGTTGCAAGAGCAGGTGTTGCAGGGAACTGTAGTCGATGCCGCGTTCTGAATGTAAGGGGATAATGCCGGAAGGGAAATGGGTTTGAAGAAATTCAGTTGCAGCTGGCAAATTGGCGTTGTAGAGGGTCTGGTAGGCTTTAGCTGTAACTAAATTGGTAGGAGTTGACTGATTGTTACGTAAAAATTCCATCAGTACCTCCAAACCGGCATTACCCGCTTTTAGAAGTTCTGGGAGGAGTTGTAGTTGCGTTTTTTCAGAACCCGACTCAAACTTGCAGCGTAGGTCGGTAAGGTCTTGGCTGGTGTATGGTAGGTCGGCAGTCGTTTGGTCTGTCATGAAGCAAGTCATTTCAGGTTGCTGTTAGTTATTAGTCATTAGTCATTAGTCTCTAGTCTTTAGTCCGTAGCCAATGACTAATGACCAATGACTAATGACTTTTGACAAATGCGCTAATCATTTGAGTGCAGGATGCGGTCAATCATCGCTGTGGTCGAGGTGGAAATTTCCACTTTGACCAATTCAATCTGACCTCCGTATGCCTGAACGGCAGGTGTTTCAGGCAGGGTTTCCAAGCTGTAGTCGCCTCCTTTGACATAGATATCGGGCTTGAGTGTTTCAATTAAGCCAGTGGCTGTCAATGAGTCGAAGATTACCACTCCATCCACGGGCTTAAGGGCGGCGAGAACTTCAGCCCGCTGCTGCTCAGGCACGATAGGTCGGGGAGGCAATCCCTGCTGATGGGGCTTGATTGCACGGACGGACTGATCACTATTTAACCCCACGACGAGCGATCGCCCCAAGGACTTTGCTACTTGTAAATATCGAACATGACCTGTATGGAGTAAATCAAAGCACCCGTTAGTAAATACTAGCGGTCGCCATCGGCTAGGATCTGCCGCGATCGCTTGACTTAATTCATTTAGTGTATAAACGCCTGAAATCATAGGTAATGAGAGTTTTGAGCGATAAGTTTTGAGTTTTGAGTTATCAGAAAATTTTTTAATTTAAAATTCAGAGGCGATCAACCCTTGTCTCTACGACTTAAAAATTGATACCAATTACCAATGACTGCTACCAATGACTGCCTCATCTCTCACGGCTCTTCATGGGTGGGAGGTCGGTATCCGTGTTCAAAAGCAAATCGAACTAGTTGAGAGCGATTCTCTAGTTCCAGCTTACTGAGGATGTTACTAAGATGGGTCTGAACGGTGCGCGGACTGATAAACAAGCGATCGCTAATTTGTTTATTGGTAAATCCCTGAATCACCTCCCAAAAAACTCTTTGCTCTGCGGGTGTTAACGGAAGTGGCTCGCAGGTGGCAGAACCCAGCGCTCCGATTGCTGTCGCTGCGGTGGAACTGGTTGCCATCTGCTGCATCAACCGTACCATTTCCGCATGGATGCGGCGCGATCGCTCTAGCTGAGCTTCAATTTTTGCGACTAATTCCCTGGGATCGAAGGGTTTAGTCAGATAATCATCTGCCCCAATCGTATGACCTTGAATTCGGTCTTCTAGCTCTCCTTTGCCTGACAAAAAGATAAACGGTACCAATTGCCCGATAGGAGTTGTTCGCAGGCGTCGGCAGAATTCCAAACCGTCCATCTCCGGCATCATCACATCGCTGACCACCAAATCCGGTGGAGCTTGTTCAAAAGCGCTTAGTGCCTCCATACCAGAACTTACATCCTGAACCAGATACCCCTGGTTTTGCAGGTAGCGTGTCAAGACAGTTCGCAGGGTTCTATCATCATCAACGAGCAAAATTTTTTTCATCGTTACTCTAGAAGAGCGCCTTTCAGGGGCCATATCAGCCTAGGTCTGCAAACTGAATTCATCCCGCTTTGATGTAAGTTGAGGTTTTTGTGAAAAGCGCAGAGGCGGCTTGTGCAGCATATCTCTTTTTTATATCAGCTTGACGTTATCTGGCAGCGTCAAGAGTTTCTCAGCCAGTATTGGTGAGATTGAAGGACTCAAAACCAGCGATCGCCCTCAGTCTACTTTATTATCAGCCTAAAGGATCAGCATAAAGGCTGATGACAGAATGCGCTTAAGATTATTCAAAAAAATTAGCCGTTCGACCCATTCTCGTAGGGCCTCTTGGCTAAATAGATGCCAAAGTTTTGATTTGAAGCGCGAATTCCTTCATCCCAGTAGCACTTCTAGAGACTACCATTAGGTCTGTAATCCTTTTTTGCGCTCCTCGGTGTCTGGTTTAAACTTCTGCAACGATCCCTTCGTAGAGCTGCGATTAATCGCAGCTCTACCATGCAAAATCCAAAATGAGATAACAGCCTCCTAGCAGCCCTGCCTCAGCTTGGATGATTTGCGAACATCATGGCAATCAAACCGCCTAAACTGCAAAAAAGCTTAACCGAAACTTTTGCGAATCAGCCGATTTGGTAGTCTTCCTGTCAAAATATTGTCTGGCTAGACTAGATCCAACAAAAGTGCAATATGTACGAAAAAATCACTCCTCCTGACATGGGCGAACGTATCATCTTCAAAGATGGCGAACCCGTTGTTCCAGACAACCCGATCGTTCCTTTCATTCGCGGAGACGGCACGGGCATCGACCTCTGGCCCGCCGCCCAGAAGGTCTTTGATGCCGCTGTCCAAGCTGCTTATGGTGGCAAGCGACAAATCAGCTGGTTCAAAATCTACGCCGGGGATGAAGCCTGTGAGAAGTACGGCACCTACCAATATTTGCCCCAAGATACCCTAGACGCAATTAAAGAATACGGTATTGCCATCAAAGGGCCGCTAACAACCCCGATTGGGGGCGGCATCCGGTCGCTGAATGTGGCACTGCGTCAGATTTTTGACCTTTACTCCTGTGTCCGCCCCTGCAAGTATTACCCAGGCACCCCCTCTCCCCACAAAAGCCCGGAGAAACTCGATGTCATCATCTATCGAGAAAATACAGAAGACATCTACCTGGGAATTGAGTGGCGTCAAGGCAGCGAAATTGGCAACAAATTGATTGACATCCTCAATAATGAGCTAATTCCAGCTACGCCAGAACACGGCAAAAAGCAAATTCCCCTAGACTCTGGAATCGGCATCAAGCCAATTAGTAAGACGGGTTCCCAGCGCCTAGTGCGCCGTGCGATCAAGAATGCCCTGCGCCTACCCAAGCATAAACAGATGGTGACGCTGGTGCATAAGGGCAACATCATGAAGTACACCGAAGGCGCTTTCCGCGATTGGGGTTACGAAGTAGCGATCGCTGAGTTTCGCGCTGAGTGCGTTACAGAACGAGAATCATGGATTCTGGACAACAAAGCCCGTAATCCAGAGATTACCTTGGAAGAAAATGCCCGTCAGATTGAGCCTGGGTACGACGCCTTGACGGCAGAGAAAAAAGCCCAAATCACCTGTGAAGTGGAAGATGTTCTCAATGCCATCTGGGAAACCCACGGCAACAGTCAGTGGAAAGACAAGGTGATGGTGAACGATCGAATTGCTGACAGCATTTTCCAACAGATTCAGACTCGCCCGGATGAATATTCCATCCTCGCTACGATGAACCTGAATGGTGATTATTTGTCAGATGCAGCGGCAGCGATTGTTGGTGGGCTGGGGATGGGTCCAGGAGCCAATATTGGCGATCGATGCGCCATCTTTGAAGCGACTCACGGCACCGCACCGAAGCACGCTGGGCTCGATCGGGTAAACCCTGGTTCGGTCATTTTGTCAGGCGTGATGATGTTGGAATTTATGGGCTGGCAGGAGGCAGCTGACTTGATTAAGCATGGCCTCGGTCAGGCGATCTCTAACGGCGAAGTCACCTATGATTTGGCTCGACTCATGGAACCGCCGGTGGAGCCTCTGAAATGCTCGGAATTTGCCTCCGCCATCATCAAATACTTCCAAAGTAATGAGTAAATAGCGATTAGCAATTAGCTCGCCAACCCACAGCTAATTGCTAACAGCTATGGATTTGAGAAAGTATTAATCTGACCCCCACCAATGTAGCGTCCTGGAACGCGACGAGGAGCTGTAAAGTTAGGCTGGTTCAACTGACCTGGTTGCGCTCCGGAATTACCAAGATTGGAGCCAAAACCAGAGTTGCTGTTGAAGCCGCTTCTTTGAGTGTTCGCTCCAGATGGGTACTGCCCATAATTACTGGTCGTTATCGGTGCCACTGGCGGTGCTATCTGTGGTGTTACGGGGACAGCAGGTGCTACAACGGGAGGAACCGCCTGGGGTTGGGTTAAATAGGTGTAAGAATTCGGGGTGGAAGAACCCTGAGTAGCGTTGCTAGTCGTGGGTAAGGGAGTGCTATAGCCTGTAGTGTTCGCTAGGGCACTTGCTGGCGGTGGTGCCATTTGCCCAGTGGATGTGGAATTGGGAAGCGTTTGTTGAGACGTATTTCCCGATGGCGATGCGTTTACTGCTTGGTTTGCGGAATTTTGATTCAACGCTTGTTGCAGGGAGTTGACTGGCAGGACGTTTTGGTTCTGGTTAGTTAAATTGGGCACGCCAAAGCCTAGATTCGGAGTAGAGGTTGCTGTTGTAGTAGGATTTACCGCCTGTTGGTTCGTGGGTGTCAATCCCAAAAATGCCCCTGTATTGGGCTGGGGGCCAACATTTAATCCAGTATTTAATAAATCTTGTGCTGATGTCAGAAATGGATTGTTCGAGTTTTGCGGAGCTTTGGGGATTCCTGCGATCGCTTGAGGCTGCGCGGTCGATTCTGTATTAGAAGCAGTCGCCGGGTTGCGAGTCAGTTGCTCAAATAAACCTTCTTGCTGGGTGGGATCTTGAGCTTTTTCCTTTCCCTTCTTGCCAGCGCCTTGATTAGTGCCGCGATTAAATTCCTGCATGAGCGCGGGCAAGTTATCGATATCAGCGCCAATCACACTGCTTTCTTGAGAAAGGTTTGGGTCATCCGAGGGATTGTCTGCGGAATCGACTTGCCCACTCTCCGTTTCTCCATCTAAAAGGCTGTTAAGCCATTCTGGGTGTACCCAGTACTCCCATACCCCTATCACCATCATCACCAGTGCGATCGCCGATCCCCAAAACGCAGGGCGCGCGAATGTCCGTAACCGTGCTTTGAGATAGCGGATGGAGGCAGGGACTTGTTTGGAGGATGACATAAGCTGTAGTGCAGCTCGACTTGCACAAGGGATTGTAAGTCGATTTTATACGCTATTGCCTTGAACAGGAACTGTCTTAATATACAGTTTGTTAAAAGATTTCTTTCATTTTTGTAAAATTTTAGCCAAGCTTTTAGTTTACTAAAGTTTAAATTTAGGAAGATAGAAAGGTTGCGATCGCTCAACGAGCATTAGTTACTAGAAACCGAAAAACACGCACTGAGGGGCAGGGAACAGATATGCCTCTACCAAGAACGGGTGGGTTTATAGATATGCTTAGGCCATGTGCAACTTTTTCTCTCCCCAATCAATTAGGGAGAGAAAAACAGTAATTTGCACAGTGCGTTATGCTTCGCTATCGCTCAATATCTTGAGCGAGAACCGTCCCTACACGACTGACGATGACACTACCTTAAAGTTTAGCGGGCAGCTCGAAGCAGGAACCACGCCCCTGCTCCCAATCCAAACAGATTCGGTAACCAAGCAGCAATTACGGGAGAGAGGAAGTTACTTAGTCCCAGAGCATCACCGACGGACATTAACAAATAGTAAGCAAAAATTACGATCACGCTAATCCCAAAACCTGTCGCTTTACTGGTGCGAGTCGGTCTATTCGCTAAAGCGGCACCCACGATACCAAAAACTACACAAGCAAACGGTAAAGCTATTTTTTGGTGAATGCGGATCAGAAGCTTGCGAATTTTTTGTTGATTGCCACTGAGGCGTTCTAATTTCAGACGTTCTCTGGCTTGTGCAAGATTCATTTCGCCGTAGTCGCGCCCAGAATTTGCCAAATCCAAGGCGGTACGAGGCAGCTGCAACTGTTGGTGTTCAAACTTCAAAATATTGCGGTAGGAAGCATCGGGAGAGATTAAATAAATCGTGCCTTTGAAAAAATCCCAGGTATTTTGTCCTGGATTCCAAGCAGCAGATTGCGAAGTAACAATTTGATTGAGACCCTCCTGAGACCAATCTAAAATTGTCAATCCCTCCATCTTCTGACCGTCAAATTTTTCTGCATAGAACAGGCGTTTTAACACTTGTTCTCTGTCGCCATTGGGTAGCTTAACTTTCGTATATTCTGGATAAAAAATATTGCGTTCTTGGAAAGATGGCTTTTCTTTATTTAGAGCTTTATCTAGACTAACTTTGGCTTGATAGTTCGCAGCGGGTACTACATACTCATTAAACGTAAAGGCGATGCCGGTCACAACAAAACTCAGGACGATCGCTGGTAGCACCAATCGATAAATACTCACCCCGCAGCTACGCAGGGCAACCAACTCACTGTCAGCGGAGAGACGACTATAGGTTAATAAGGCAGCCAGTAGCACTGAGGCGGGAAAGGCATACGCCATAAACTGTGGCAGACTTAACAGCAGGACTTTCAATACGAGCGATGCGGGTAGACCTACATCCACAGTCCTTCTCATCAGGTCAAATAAACTGCCAATCGTTACCCCGATGGAAGAAAAGAATCCCATGCCAAATAGGAAAGGCGCGACCAGCTCGGTGCCAATATAGCGATCCATCACCGAGACTGTCGAAATCAGGGGGGAGAGCGGATTGAAAGATTTGGTCATTGGTCAAGGATCGATGGGTAGGTAACGGGTAATGGGTAATGGGTAATGGGTAATTGGAGGAAAGTTTTAAGGAGTAGACTTACGGTTATCGCGTCTGAAATTTTGAATTCAAAACTCTCTTGTGGTTTCAAAATTCAATGCTTCTTACTGATGACTCTTGTGATTACCAATTCCCGATTACCGATTACCCAAGGCTATCTTTGGAAGTCATCTCCTAAGTAGTACTGTCGCACTAAGGGGTTATTGTAGAGTTCTTCTGAATTGCCAGAGGCGAGGATTTGTCCGTCGCGCATAATGTAGGCTCGATCGGTGATGGCGAGGGTTTCGCGGACGTTGTGATCGGTGATCAAGATGCCCATGTAGCGATCGCGCAGTCCGGCAATAATTTTTTGAATCTCCGATACGGCAATCGGATCGACACCGGCAAACGGCTCATCCAATAGCAAAAATTTTGGCCCTTCTCGCCCCGACGCTAAGGATCTCGCCAACTCGGTGCGCCGACGTTCTCCTCCAGATACCCGAATCCCCAGCGTATTTGCAACTTTTTCTAGCCGAAACTCTTGCAGCAAACCCTTTAGACGGTTTTGCCACTCGCGACGAGGCACGCCTGTTTGTTCCAGCACCAAGAGGATATTGTCTTGGACAGTGAGGTTGCGGAAAATACTGGCTTCCTGAGCAAGATAGCCAATGCCTAAATGCGCTCGTTTGTGGATGGGTAAGGTGGTGATGTCCTGGTCATTCAGCCAAACCGTACCTTGATCGGGTTTTTCCAAGCCAGTTGCAATGTAAAAGGTCGTCGTTTTCCCAGCACCGTTAGGGCCGAGTAGTCCCACGACTTCCCCTTGCGCCACTGAAAGGTTAACGCGATTGACGATCGCACGTTTGCCGTAAGACTTGTGAATATTCTCCAGTACGATTTTCATCATCGAAATAGCTAATTGTTCCTTGCTAATGGCTAACTGCTAATTATTAAAAGCCATTAGCGATTAGCCATTCGCGATTCGCGATTAGCCATGTGACAAATGGCTAGCGACTATTCGGCGTTTTGAAGGCTGGTTTAGGATTGACGGCGGGAGCTGGTGGCGCTACGGGTGTAGTTGGAGAATTTGGATCGGCGACCAGATAAACTGATTCTACCTGCCGATTGGACTGAGGCAGGGCAACAAAGCGTCCTTCATCGATCAGATAGGTGATTGTCTCGCCTCGGAGACTATTGCCTTGTTGCAGGACGTAGACGTTCCCACTCAGAACGATGCGGCGTTCTTTGCTGAAATACTGAGCTTGGGCAGCAGTTGCCTGAATCTGCCGTGAGGGGTAATACATTTGCACGTTGCCACGAGCTGTTACCACGCCTGTTTTCGAGTTGGCTTCTTGCACATCAGAACGGACGGTGAGGGCACGTCCGTCATCGGCGGTTTGAGCTTGGGCGGTTTGGATTTGGGTGGGGATAGCGATCGCTCCGGCTAAAACAGCTGGCAGCATCAGCACTAATCCCAGGCGACGCATTAGACTTTGATTAAATTGAAATGAGGACATCATGGGTCTTGCGGAGACATCAAAGACGGTGATCGGCTCTTGTGCCTAGTTTACTCTTTCTAAAGCATCGATCCAGAACAAATCCAGCGATAACTAGGCACAACAATCCCGACGTTTCTGAGTCTTGAGAAGTTTCTAAGCCTCTACTCGCACTATTTTCGGTAACTGTGAAGCATTCTCGTTTTGTTGCATCTGCTCTATAAAATCAACCACGTTTTCTGCTCCAGCTTCTTGCAGTGCTGTCAACAGTTCGGCACTCTGTTCCCGCAGTTCGGTGACATCAATTCCACTGTAAGCAGGTTCGTATGCCTCCAAGCGGCGCATTCCCTCTCCCAGTAAAATAACTGCACCGCGCCAGTTAAGGTTGCCTAGGTGATAACATCCAACGGCAATTTGCAGCACTCCCTGATAAAACCTTTTTTCCGGCTCGCTGGCTTCCATCCACAGAGCCTCTAAGGTGTCGTGGCAGGCGTAAAATTCATGCTGATTAAACTCTTCGATCCCTTGCCAAAATTCAGATGGGATTTCTTCAGTCATTAGTCGGGAACTATATTAATAATTTCATTACTCTGCCGTTTTCGGTTCCCTACCGTCAAGCACCTTCCCTTGTGGTTATGGTTGTGTTCAGGCATCACCACACTTATCGCTCCAGACGAAGATGCCTATGTTTAGCTGCTTCGCGCGTGGGTGATGGAAAGCCTCCAAAACAAGCGATCGCTTTAAGTTTTTAACGGATAGAAAAAACTGCTGTGAAATGCTTTATTTAAGTTTAAATAAAGTTAAAATAGAAATTCATTTGTTTTTTTTATTCTATTGACTAATATCACCTTTTGAGTAACTTTTTTTAATTGCTTAGCTTGCGATCGCTACTTGTTTTTAAAATTCCAATCTTACTTAATTGGTATAAGGTTTATCAGCCCAGGCAAACCAATAAAACGTGGATTTTAGGGGGTAGTTTTTTCCTGATTTATCCAACCAAGCGGAATTTAAAAAATTCTTTTAGCACGCGGGAGGCTTTATTTTGAGGACTTTCTGGGACGTGTGGCTGTTACCGACATGATAAGTTTGATGCTTCAGCTAATCGCTAATCGATAATTGGTAGTTAGGCTAAAAAACATTTATAACTAGCAACTTTTCAATTAGCGATTAGCTAGAGCAAATCGTTACATACTATCGCGTACAGCTTTAATTTCTTCAAGAGAGATTTCCTGCATCTCACCGCGAAACTCGTTATCTTCTGTCAGAAATAACATACAGTGGCACTCTTTTCGCTCTCGCATCGGTACGCAAGGACAATTCCAGAAAGTTGCATGTACCTCTGCTTCTTTATCTTCGTAGTGACGACAGGGACACAAAGGGGCACCCAGATCATCTTTATGCTTGGCGAGTCCTTCAATCACTACGGCTGTTACGGAAGGATCGACGCAGAAGTAGGTGCCAGTACGCTTGGCGTAAGTTTCGGAGAAATGGCGCATCGCCTCTAGACTTTTTTCGCTGGATTTTGTTTCAGTTTCTGATGGGTTCATAATATGAGATGACGCGAGATCGACAGGTGTTTATGCATTGTATCTTAAGCCTTTTCCTGAAGGGGATTGGCTGGGATCGATGCAATCGGGCAAGCCTACTTCAGAGGGGATTGTAGCTGAAGTTGTAGCGGCTGATCGCTATTGATGACAATTCCAGGGGAATTGCGATTCACAGGCATTGCAGGCTCAGTTAAAGACTCCGGCATCCAGATCATCCAACGGCTACCGGGGGGTAAAGAGCTTAGAGTAACATGATTGGGAGTCAGCCAGATTAAGGGAAGCGTCGGTGGATCTCCAGCACGGGCATCTTCTCCGGCGTAGGTTGCGGCTAGAGTTTCTAAAACCACGCGATGACCTTGCACTAAACCTGTGAAGGCTGTCCAAAGTTTTACGCTTAACTGACGCCCACTGGCATAGAAGTACAGGGATGCTGCCGCAATGACTGCTTGCTCAAAATGCTCTGGATTCCAACTGGTGGCGCTATCGAGGCAGATAATTACTTCTTGTCCACCTGTAAAGACTTCTAGTTCGCGTACCTGGAATTCACCGTAACGGGCGCTGGTTCGCCAGTGGATTAAACGAGTGGGATCTCCGACTCGATAGGGACGAAGCGATCGCGTGACTCCTTCTGTTGCAGCTTGAGAACGGCGATCTAAACTCAGAAACAGGGGACTTTTTTCTTGCCCAATTTCATCCACCATCGGGCAGTTGGTCAGGGGTAAAACGGTGGGATAAACAAATGCTGTAGCAGCAACTTCACGCTGGCGGCGACACCAAAATAATCCCACAGGGGCAGCAGTTCTCAGTTGTACGGTGTTCCAGCGATAAACTCCGCGTTTTTGCGTGGGTAGGTAGTAAACCCAGTGGTGAATGCTATGAGGAGAAATCGTTTCAATTGCCGTTTGTACGGGTTGTCCCAGTACAAAGGGAAGAACGTCCCGGACTAAAAGTAAGGTTTTGGGATGGTTAACCGGATTTTCAATTTCTAATTCAATGGTTAAATCGTCGCCAACGCTGACGGGCTGGATAGGGCGTCGGGTGACTTGAAGATGACGAAGCGATCGCACGGATAGGAAGCTTGCAATTCCGAGTAGCGCAAAGCTGAGGCCACTAATAACATACAGCCACCCCGCCATTGTGTTCGTGGCAGCTCCAAAAAAACAGACGGCGATGATTCCCAATATCCACCCAGCGTAGGCTGGCGTTACCCACCGAGTTTCCAGCCAGTCTGCTATCCGATTACCGATATTCATAAACAGCGCTGCCCAGTCTAGAGTCTAGCTATCCCAGCACCTTAACAAAATTCTGATTACAAATAAATAAGAGATTTTACACCTGTCTGGTAATTTTTTAGAATTAAGGACATTCACGGTTGACTTAAAGAAAATTTTTAAAGGCAAGATCCATTAAACTGTGGTTTTACCGATGCTGCCGGACCCAGTAAGTACCCAGGGGGAAAAAAATGACCAAAGCCAATGATGCTGAAGCGACTCGCGCACAAGCTCCTTCACGCATGCCACCACCACTACCGCCACCACCCGTTCCTCCGCAGATGCAGCCAGGGCGACCCCCAGAAGTGAACAGCGCGACTTCCATCAAACAGATGGTGAAAGATGCGTATGCTCAAAAAGCCTCGGACATCCATATTCGAGTGGGGCAAGTTCCCAGATATCGGATTCGAGGTCAGATGGTAGAGGCTGAGGGTCAGCTCAAGGTAACACCAGAAATTTTTGAGCAAAACCTTGCCGAGATCCTGACGCCTGCTCAGCGAAAGCAGTTTGCAGAAAACAAGGAACTGGATACGGCAATTTTCTACCCAGGTTTCGTGCGCTGTCGGGTGAATTGTTTTGAATCCCTGATGGGCGGAGCAATGGTTCTGCGTTTGATCAGCCTAGAGATTCCTTCACTTGATAGTTTAGGCTTACCGCCAGTCCTCAAGGATATTGTAAGCAAACCGCAAGGATTGATTTTGGTGACAGGTCCCACGGGATCGGGAAAATCAACTACCTTAGCGGCGATGATTCGTCATCTGAATGAGACGACGAATAAGCACATTGTCACGATTGAAGACCCGATTGAATTTGTCCACCCTTCCCAAAAGTGCTTGGTTAGTCAACGGGAAGTGGGTTTGCATACCAATGAGTTTCACGCGGCACTGCGGTCAGTTCTGCGGGAAGATCCAGATGTGATTCTGATTGGGGAAATGCGCGATCGCATTACCGTTAATACCGCCCTGCAAGCTGCCCAAACAGGTCACTTAGTTTTAGGCACTCTGCACACGCGCAACGCCATCAACGCGGTTAACCGCTTGTTGAACTTGTACAACGCCGATGAACAGCCAGCCATGCGAATTCAGATCACCGATTCTTTGGTGGCAGTGATTGCACAACTGCTGCTGCCAACCACGGATAGTCGTCGCACGGCAGTCCATGACATCTTGATCAATACCCCGGCGATGCAAGATTACTTGCTCAAGGGTGACGATGAGGAAGCTTATCGATTGATGCTAGATGACACGTTCGATGGAATGCAGGTGATGAATCAGGCGCTTTACGACCAAATGCTAGAGGGTCGGATTACGCTAGAGGCGGCATTGAGTGCTTCCCCAGATCCCAACGATCTGGATCGCCGTATCCGCACAGGTGGAATTGACGCTTCTAGTTCGACTCGTACCTGGATGTAAGCTGGGTTTTACAGGAAAGTTAGAGCGATCGCACCTCGGATGCCATCTAGAGCGGTTTGCAGTTAAGTGGAATCTATTGCATTTCTAACGTTTGTTAGGGGCAGGGCATTGCCCTGTTCCTACTCCCCTACTGATGTATGGCAGTGTATGGCATCGGAACGATAAAGGCGATAAGGAATGCGCGATCGCTCTTAAAAAAAGCCCGCGATGGCGGGCTTTTTTCGTGTAGCTCCCAGGCTTCAACCTGGGGCTATTGTTGTCGAATCATTTACCGCTTCGCCAACTTCTTCGTCACCTTCCGCAGACGAATTGACTTGGGAGTAACTTCCACCAATTCATCTGAACCGATGTATTCCAAGGCACGCTCTAAGCTCATATCGATTGGCGCTTGCAACTGCACTAATTCATCACCGCCAGAAGCACGGTGGTTCGTCAGCTGCTTGGCCTTGCAGACATTAAGTTCCAAATCTTGAGAGCGGTTGTGTTCCCCGACAATCATGCCTTTGTAAACTTTGGTGCCCGGAGTGATAAAGAATGCACCCCGATCCTCAGCATTCTTCATCGCGTAGAAGGTAGCAACGCCTTCTTCAAATGAAATTAAGACACCGTTGCGGCGAGTTTCCATATCGCTGGTGATGGGGCGATAGTCTAGGAAACTGTGGTTCATAATCCCTTCGCCACGGGTGAGGCGCATGAATTCACCCCGGAAGCCGATTAAACCACGGGCGGGAATTACAAATTCTAGTTGAGTGCGACCCGTGGCACTCATCTGCATATCTTGCATTTCGCCCTTGCGCTGCCCCAAACGTTCGATACAGCCACCACTCGCTTCTTGCGGGACATCCAGCACCAAACATTCGTAAGGTTCGCAGGGTTGACCGCTGACTTCGCGGAAAATCACTTGCGGCTGGGAAACTTGAAATTCATAGCCTTCCCGACGCATGGTTTCAATCAAGATGCCGAGGTGAAGTTCGCCTCGACCGGAAACGAGTAATTTATCGGGAGAGTCGGTATCTTCAATCCGCAGGGCGACGTTCGTTTCAAGTTCGCGGAACAGGCGATCGCGTACTTGCCGTGATGTCACCATCGTCCCTTCCTGTCCGGCAAAGGGCGAATCGTTCACCGAGAAGGTCATTTGCAAGGTAGGCTCATCTACCTTAATCAGCGGCAAAGCTTGCGGTTCGTTCGGACAAGTAATTGTCTCGCCAATATTTGCATCGGCAAAACCAGCCACCGCCACAATATTTCCCGCGGAGGCTTCTTCCAAATCAATTCGCTTTAAGCCTTCAAAACCCATCAACTTGGAGATTTTACCTTTCACAATGGCGCTGGTTTCCGTCACCAAAGCCACTTGTTGCCCCATCCGGATTGTGCCGTTATGGATTTTTCCAATCACAATCCGACCCAGATATTCAGAATAATCCAGGGTTGTCACTTGCAGTTGTAGAGGCTTATTTGGATCGCCTACAGGTGGCGCGACATGGTGCAGAATTGCCTCAAACATGGGCTGCATATCCATGTTGTCGGATTCCAGGTCATTTTTGGCATAACCATTGATACCGGAGGCAAACAGATAAGGGAAATCGCACTGATCGTCATCTGCACCCAATTCCAAAAACAGATCCAAGACTTTATCAATTGAGCCGTGGGGATCGGCTTGAGGACGGTCGATTTTATTAACGACAACGATGGGGCGCAGTCCCTTTTCCAGGGCTTTTTTCAGCACAAATCGCGTTTGGGGCATGGGGCCTTCATTGGCATCTACAATCAAGATGCAGCCATCAACCATGCCTAACACCCGCTCGACTTCACCACCAAAATCGGCGTGTCCGGGGGTATCAATAATATTGATCAGGGTTTCTTTATATCTGACGGCGGTATTTTTCGCCAGAATTGTGATGCCTCGCTCCCGCTCTAGGGCATTGGAATCCATGACGCAATCAGGAACGTCTTCGCCTTCGCGGAAGATGCCAGATTGCCGGAGGAGGGCATCAACGAGGGTTGTTTTGCCGTGATCGACGTGGGCAATGATTGCGACGTTACGAATAGGGAGCGTCATAGAAGCGTGCCAGAGAGGGTGTTGAGATTGAAATAGATGTCTCTTGGCTTATTAACAGAATTTGGGATTTAACATAAATCCTGTAAAGAAGCCTTAACAATTCTAGCCTAATCGCCCGAAACATGGCGCTAGTTTTATGCATCCCCATCCTTCATTTTTGTTTTGCCTTTCCGGTGCCAGAGCGCGTGAGGCACAGGCATCACAGACACTATTTGACGCAATGATTGCGGTAGCCGTGTGAAACGAATCACTGCCAAGAAATGCGATCGCCCTTAGCCTAACTGAAGACGAGAATTGGCGAGGAAAATCTTATCACCAAGCACAACATGAGGGAGACTTCATGCCAGATTTCCTGAGAACCCTTTTGGCTTCAGCAGGGTTTATTCCCCACGGACACTGCTATCTATGGAAGCCAGATTTAGTTTGGCTTCATGTTTCGTCAGATGCTTTGATTGCGCTGGCATATTATTCGATTTCATTCATGCTGGTCTATTTCGTCTACAAAAGACGAGATGTGCCTTTTAACTGGATTTTTCTGCTGTTTGGCAGCTTTATCATCGCCTGCGGCACCACTCATCTAATGGAAATCTGGACGCTGTGGCATCCTACTTACTGGCTAGCCGGATGGATCAAAGCGTTTACTGCAATTGTCTCCCTCGGTACGGCGGTGCTGCTGTCAGAATTGATCCCTAAAGCGCTGGTTCTCCCTAGTCCAGCAGAATTAGAAGCGGTAAACCAGGCACTGAGAAACGAAATACTAGAGCGTCAGCAAGTGGAGGAAGCGCTACGCGAAAGTGAAAGACGGTTCCGCGCCATTTTTAACCAAACATTTCAATTCATTGGATTACTAAAACCGGATGGCACTGTCTTAGAGATTAATCAAACAGCGCTAGAGTTCGTTGGAATTAAGGCGGCGGATATAGTCGGTCGTCCATTTTGGGATGAAGTTTGGAACCTACCCACCGAATTCCTGAATCAGTGGAAAGCAGCGATTACCGAAGCAGCAAACGGTAACTTTGTTCGTTTTGAAGGGAATCTGCCCACTCCTCAAGGCACAATGTTTGTTGATGCCTCGCTCAAACCTGTGAAAGACGAGACAGGACAAGTGGTGCTATTAATTCCAGAAGGTCGGGAAATTACCGAGCGCAAACGGGCAGAAGAAGCATTACAGCGAGCTTACGAGCAACTAGAAATTCGGGTTCGGGAACGAACGGCAGAATTAATAACCATAAACGCATCGTTAGAAGCTGAAATTGCTGAGCGTAAACAGGCGCAAGCAGCACTACACCAACGAGAACAAGAACTCAAAGCACTAATCGAAAATACTCCAGATATCATTGCCCGGTTCGATCGAGATTTACGTCATATCTATGTCAACTCAGCAATAGAACTGGCAACAGGAGTACCGTCTGAGGTATTTATCGGCAAAACGAATCGCGAATTAGGAATGTCTGAGGATCTCGTCTCCCAATGGGAAAGCATTTTCCGCCAAGTTTTTGAAACGGGTCAAGAGAATGTTGTTGAATTTCAGTTTCCGACACCGAATGGTCTGAAATATTATCAATCTCGCCTGGTTGCAGAATTTACCGAAGACGGTTTAATCAATTCTGTACTGGGTATCTCCCGGGACATTACTGGACTGAAGCAGGTGGAAGAAGCGTTGCGGAACAGCGAGCAACGATTCCGTGCCACTTTCAATCAAGCTGCTGTCGGGATTGCAGAGGTAGAAAGGAATGGACAATGGCGACTAGTGAACCAAAAGCTTTGCGATATTACTGGTTACACTCGTGAGGAACTTTTAGAACGAACTTTCCAAGATATTACTCACCCCGATGACCTCAATACTGACCTCGAAAATGTTGGTCGAATGTTAGCTGGTGAGATTTCAACATACTCAATGGAAAAGCGCTACATCCGCAAAGACACCTCCCCAGTCTGGATTAATCTGACTGGATCGGTTGTGCGTAATTGTGCAGGCGAACTCAGGTACTTTATTGCCATTGTTGAAGACATTAGCGATCGCAAACGATTCCAGCAGGAAATTACACAACTCAATCAAGACTTGGAACGCCGGGTGGTCGAACGGACTGCACAACTCGAAGCCGCCAATCGGGAACTGGAAGCTTTTTCTTATTCGGTGTCCCATGATTTACGTGCGCCACTGCGGAGTGTTGATGGGTTTAGTCAGGCGCTTTTGGAGCGCTACGCTGACACGCTGGATGAGAAAGGCAAACACTACCTGCATCGGATTCGTGCAGGCAGCCAGCGCATGGGAGAACTCATTGATGACCTGCTGGAGCTTTCGCGGGTGACACGCACCGAGATGCGTACCACGGAAGTTGATTTAAGCGCGATCGCTTCTGAGATTGTCATTGAACTAAGACAGTCGCAACCGGAACGACCCGTTGAAGTTGCGATCGCTCCAGGCATTGTTGCACAAGGGGATGCGCGGCTGCTACGAATAATTCTGGAAAATCTACTTCATAACGCCTGGAAATTTACGTCAAATCGCTCATATGCTTGTATTGAATTTGGCATCACACTAAAGATAGATTCTCAACCTGCTTATTTTGTACGTGACAATGGCGCTGGCTTTGACATGGCTTATGCCAACAAATTGTTTGGAGCCTTTCAGCGCCTACACTCAATGACTGAGTTCCCCGGAACTGGCATTGGACTGGCAACTGTCCAGCGAATCGTTCACCGCCACGGTGGTCGAGTATGGGCCGAAAGCGCAGTAGAACAAGGTGCAACTTTTTATTTCACGCTCTAAGGCGGGCAGAATTTAAACTTAGCTTCTAAACGGAAAATAAATTGAATAACCGACACATCCTATTGGTGGAAGATAATCCTGACGATGAAGAGCTTACCTTACTTGCTTTGGATCAAAGCGGTATTCCATACAATGTTGTAGTAGCCCGCGATGGAGTAGAGGCACTCGATTATCTGTTTGGTACAGGTAGGTACACTGACAGGGACATTAACAGACTACCCGCAGTCGTTCTACTAGATATAAAAATGCCCAGAATTGATGGTTTAGAAGTGTTGCAACGACTGCGTGCCAACGATCTGACAAAACTCTTGCCAGTCGTCATTCTCACGACATCAACAGAGGAGCAAGACCGACTCAACGGCTATAGCTTCGGTTGTAACAGTTACATTCGCAAACCTGTAGATTATGTACAATTTATGACAGCAGTAAAGCAGTTGGGAATGTATTGGCTGCTTTTCAATGAAGCCCCGCCGTTACTAGGAATATGATGAATCAACCGCTGCGAGTTCTCATCGTTGAAGATTTAGAAGATGATGCTGAATTACTGCTCAACGAACTAGAGCGCGGTGGTTACGAGCCGATTTACGAGCGGGTAGATACAGCTGCTGCCATGAATACAGCATTAGATAAACAACATTGGGATATTGTCATATCAGACTACTCAATGCCCACTTTTAGCGCTCCTGCTGCTTTAACTTTGTTGAAAGACAAAGGGCTAGATTCACCATTCATTATTGTTTCCGGCAACATTGGAGAGGATGTCGCAGTCGCTGCGATGAAAGCTGGAGCCTCTGACTACTTGATGAAAGGCAACCTGGCGCGATTAATTCCCGCAGTTGAACGCGAGTTGCGCGAAGCCGTTGAGCGGCGCAAACGGCGCGAAGCAGAACAAGCTTTACGGGAAAATGATGAACGCTTCCGCTTACTGATCGAAAATGCCTTAGACATCATCGCTGTTCTAGATACTGATGGCACTATTTATTACACAAGTCCATCCGTTGAGAAAGTTTTAGGTTACAAACCGGAAGAGCTAGTTAGCAAAAAACTCTATAATTTTATTCATCCTGAAGACGTAACTGAGGTGATTGATACTCTCAATCAAGCAGTTAAAAAAACCGATATTACTCTATTTACAGAATTTAAATTTCTACATCAAAATAGCTCTTGGCAAATATTAGAAGCAATTTGCAAAAATTTTATTCCCCAGTCAGGAATTCCTAGAGTTGTTGTCAACTGCCGGGACATTACCGAACGGAAGCGGACAGAAGAAGTTCGGATTGCTTTGGAAAAAGAAAAAGAACTGAATGAAGGGAAATTTTACTTTGTTTCAATGATGGCCCATGAGTTTCGCAATCCCCTCAACACGATCCTCATGTCTGCCGAACTCCTTGAACATTACAACTATAAAGCTACTGAAGAGCAAAAAGCTTTATATTTCAATCGCATTCGCTCGGCTGCCAAACATATGACACAGTTGTTAGAAGATGTTTTGACAATTAGCCGAGCAGAAATTGGAGAATTAGAGATTAATGTAGAGCCTTTTGATTTAAAACAATTTTGCCACGATTTGATGGAGGAAATTCAGTTTACAACTGGGAAAGAACACACGCTCATCTTTGCCAGTAAATGTAAATGTGCCCAGGTATATATGGATCAAAAACTTCTATGGCATATTCTGACAAATTTGGTCTCGAATGCAATTAAGTATTCACCGCGAGGCGGCACTGTCCAGCTTGAACTTTCTTGTCATGATGGACAGGCAACGATTCAAATTAAAGATGAAGGAATTGGCATTCCTCCAACCGACCAAGAACGGCTATTTGAAGTGTTTCATCGAGCCAAAAATGTTGGCAAGATTCCCGGTACTGGGCTGGGATTATCAATTGTTAAAAAATTCGTGGACTTGCACCGCGGTCAGATTTCCGTCAAGAGTGAAGTTGGGGTAGGCACTACTTTTACTGTGCTGTTGCCATTGAACAGTCAGATGTCTACCGAGGAGTTAGACGATGCGACTGCGTATTTTGCAAATTAAACTGTCATTTATAGCAGTTCTCAACTACCGAGCTTCACGGTAGAGTATCACAGCCATGAAGATTGCTTTTTGCTTAGGCTAAAGCGCGATCGCTTGTATTTGTACCTTGACTATAGTACACTTGTACTAAGTTAAATTGAATACTTCTTCAGACCGCGCCAAAATCGATGCAAGCGCAAGGGAGTCAGAAATAATGGCTTGGAATCCTGGGCAGAAGTTACAAAACGGCAAGTACACCATTGAAAAAGTGCTTGGACAAGGTGGTTTTGGGATCGCCTATTTGGTTAAAAACAAAAAAGGCAATTTGCTTGTCATCAAAACCCTCAACCACTTTCTGCAACGCCAACACGACTTCGGCAAATTTCAGCAGGATTTTCTGAATGAAGCGGTGCGGTTAGCCAAATTTAATCATCCTCATATCGTCAAAATTGATGAAGTCATTCAAGAGGATGGGCTGTGGTGCATTGTGATGGAATATATTGCGGGAGAAAGTCTAGCCCATCGAGTTTGGCAGAAAGGGGCAATGTGCGAGGCGGAAGCATTGCGCTACATTCAGCAGATAGGTGATGCCCTGACACTGGTTCACAACAATGGTTTGCTGCATCGGGATGTCAAGCCACTCAACATCATGCTGCGTTGTAAAAATGCCGATGTTGTCACTTCTGAGATGGAGGGCGTCTTGGAAGCGGTTCTCGTTGACTTTGGCATTGCCCGCGAGTTTACCCCAGATATCACCCAAACCCAGACAGAATTTTGCTCTAGCGGCTTTGCCCCGATTGAGCAGTATGACTGGCGCTCCAAACGGGGTGCTTATACTGATGTTTATTCTTTAGCTGCAACGCTTTATACCTTATTAACGGCTCAAGTACCTACACCTTCACCAATGAGAGCGTATGGGATGGAACTCACACCACCCAAACGCATTAATTCTCTCCTCGGCGATCGCGTAAATTACGCTATCGTCAAAGGTATGGCCTTAAAACCAGAAGATCGCCCTCAGTCAGTGCAGGAATGGCTAGCATTGTTGGGAATCTTACCTCCCCCAAATGCTAGCCCCAGTCCTCTTGTCCAATTGCAGGAGCGATTGCGTGAAGCACAAGAAAATAAATTAAATGGTAGTAATGAGTGGCGGGAGCGATTCCGAAAAGCGCAAGAAGACAGATTAAAAGATAATCATAATTGGCGCGATCGCTTGCGAAAAGCTTGTCAAAAGTGACAGAGAAAAGATGGCTCCGATAGCTGAATCTTGAAGTTGTCAGTTCGGGATGCGGTCGCATCCTGAAACTAATTGCACTCAAATAAAACCTAGTTTCCCTCGTTTTTGGGCGCTGACGCCCGGAAAAACGAGAATCTGGATGCGCTGCATCCTTAAGACCGTGGGGAACTTAGAGCGATCGCTTTGGCGTCAGATCCAGGTAAGACTGAGAAGCGAAGACTGCTAGTTTTTGTCCTTTTACCATGTTCTGGGATGAAAGGGCAGCTTTTTATGAGTAAATACCTAATGCAAAAAAAATTCTAAGGACATGGTGAAACCGCCTCACCGAATGATGTTGATGGGTGCCTATATTTTTGCTGGTTTACTGTTTACTAAACCAGCACAGGGATTAGTTTTTCCTCAGCACTTGCCAAAACCGCTGGTAGTATCAGTAAGCATTTTTCTGAGCGCTCAGCCTTATACACCTTCACGGGTTTTAGAAAAAATACCACCGGAATTGAGTCCAGAGCCAACCCTGGACGATTTTAATGCCAATATTTGTCAGGATATTCCGATGGGCGTTGGCGTTCCAGGATTTCAACCAGGAGTACATAATAGCGTTGTCCAACGAATACTCGGCAGTCCCGGCGTAACCACTAGAGGTTACTGGCCGAATACTCGTGCCATATCCTATCAATTAATACCAGATCAGGTGAGTCTGGGTTTTTTATTTGATAAAAATTCTGGACTCATACGCCAAACTGAAGCATCTTTTGCCCAATGGGTGAATAGCGAGATCGTCCTAGTGACGTTGAATAGTATGTTGGGTTGCAAGCTCAACGACGCCATCAAGCAGGGTTTACAACAGGTGCAGCAGCGTCAGTCTCCCAAATTCTTTTTTTCCCTAGAGTCCCTGCGGGGAGTGATTGAGCGGGATAAGGGCGATCGCGTTTATATTGGCATTTGGGAGGCAGGCTTACACTAAAGATCGGTAAGTAGTTGGGAATTAGTAATGGGTCATTTGTCATTCGTCAGTAGCCACATACCAACGACTAAAAACGATCGATTGTTACCCATTACCCAAAATTAAAATGATTCTCTCACAACGCTTTACAGATGCCCTGACCTTTGCCACCGCCTTGCACGCGAACCAAATTCGCAAAGGATCAGGTGTTCCCTATATTTCCCATTTACTCGGCGTCACCAGTATTGCCTTAGAGCATGGGGCGAATGAAGATGAAGCGATCGCTGCTCTACTTCATGATGCCATCGAAGACCAAGGCGGTGCCGCGACACGAGAAGAAATTCGCCGTCGGTTTGGAGATACCGTTACGGAAATTGTCAACGGTTGTACCGATGCTGACACAACACCCAAACCCCCTTGGCAGGAACGCAAAGAAGCTTATATTGCCCATATCCCGACTGCTTCAACCTCGGTGCGTCTTGTCTCAGCAGCCGATAAACTCCACAATGCCCGCTCGATTTTGACTGATTATCACATTGTAGGCGAGGCAATTTGGGAACGCTTCCAAGCAGGCAAACAAGGAACCCTTTGGTATTATCGCTCTTTGGTTGGCGCATTTCGCAAAGCCGGTTCATCACCACTCATTGATGAATTAGAACGGGTCGTTTCAGAACTAGAACATCAGGTAGACAAAGCGACTTAAGCTGCTTGACTGACAAATCTCTTGAAACCCTTGCCAATTCGTGGGGTAGTCCCGTGCGAGAGCGGTATCATTACTTTTACAAGAGGCTAAAATGCTTTTGCCGTGGTTGTTTGGGTTGCCATCTGATTCTTAAGTAGAGACCCCCTAATTCCTGTACCAACCTCTTCACTACAGGAAAATACAGCGAAGGCAGTTCCGAAAACTAGCCTATTTTCCCTTTATTTGACAAATAAAAAGTACAAAAATTATCTATTTTTATCGATAAAAAGTAAGAATATTAAGATAGAACTTTTGGTTTTAGGAACCGAAAATTCTGTAGACAACTTGCTAAATGTGATTCTACGTCAAATGATGTCATCGCATGAATGTAGATGAAGTTCTGGAAGCCGTAGAAAAAGTTCTGCTTTTTCGGCAACTCAGTCCTGTTGAGCGATTAATCCTGCATCGCTCTTGGTTAGGAGACGATTATCGTGAAATGGCGCGGGATTCTGCTTACAGTCTCCCCTACCTCAAAGAAGTTGGCTCCCACTTGTGGCAGGCTCTCTCCGCAGCACTCAACCAGAGAGTGACGAAAAAAAATTTGCATTTACTCGTTAACCTGCACCAGCAAAACCGGACAGATAAACAGCAAAATAAAGCGCAAGAGGTGCAAACATACACAGAAGTAGAAAATAATTTTTCAGCTTCAGAAACAGAAACCGAGCAAAAATGTCCTGGGGGTTCTGTACCGCTAGATTCTCCTCTCTACATCAATCGTCCCCCGATTGAAGAACTTGCCTACACTGAGATTACCCAACCTGGATGCCTGCTCCGCATCAAAGCACCCAAGCAAATGGGGAAAAGTTCCCTACTTATTCGGATTCTGGCTCGCGCTACAGATGTTGGTTACAAAACTGTCTCTTTAGATTTTCAGGAAGCCGACGAAGCAGTTTTTGCCTCGCTCGATAAATTTCTACGCTGGTTCTGTGCCAATGTCAGCAGACAGTTGAATCTCAATCCCCTAATGGATGAGTTTTGGGATGAGGATATGGGCAGTAAAGTTAGCTGCAAAATCTATTTTGAGGGTTATCTGTTCAAGCAAGTTAACAGCCCCCTGGTGTTAGCTTTGAATGAAGTGAATCGGGTTTTTGAACATCCCAAAATCGGCTTAGATTTTCTCCCAATGCTGCGATTTTGGCACGAACAAGTCCGGGCAGTGGAAGTTTGGCAAAAACTCAGGCTTTTGGTTGTTCATAGTACAGAGATTTATATTCCGCTAAAGCTGAATCAATCCCCATTCAATGTTGGAATATCCATTGGTTTGCCACATTTTTCAAGCGAACAAGTGCGGGATTTGGCACAGCGTTATGGAGTTGATTGGAGCGATAAAATAGAGACACAAAATGGCACTTCCTGCGGCAATGATTACACATCTCTACTAATGGCAATGGTGGGCGGACATCCCTATTTGGTAAGCGTAGCGCTTTATCACCTGCGTCGAGGAGCGATGACATTAGAGGAGTTATTGCAAGTTGCTCCTACACCCGCTGGGATTTATAGCGACCATCTACGGAGTCATTTGGTAATGCTCCAAGATGAACCACAATTAGCATCTGCTTTACAACAGGTTGTTACTACTGATGAGAGCGTACAATTAGAAGCGATCGCTGCCTATAAGTTAGAAAGTATGGGATTGATTCAAATGGATGGAAATCGAGCAAGTCCCAGCTGCCAGCTATATCGTCTCTATTTTCGCTCGCAGCTAGGAGAGAAAAAAGAATGCCAATGCCACTCCAAGAATACTGAGCGATGAAATACCAAGTCGGTGGCAGTCTAACCAGCGAAGCTCCCAGCTATGTACAACGAATTGCAGACTCCCAACTCTATGAAGCATTAAAACAGGGTGAGTTTTGCTACGTTCTCAACTCCCGACAAATGGGCAAATCCTCTCTGCTGGTGAGAACTCGCTATCGCTTGCAACAAGAAGGGTTTAAATGCACTGCTGTGGATATGACTAATATCGGCAGTGAAAATATTACGCCGACTCAGTGGTACAAGGGAATTGTTGCCGATCTGTGGTCGGGTTTTAACTTGTTAGAAAAACTTAATTTGAAAGCTTGGTGGCGAGAGCAAGAAGATATCTCCCTACTCCAAAGGTTGAGCCGATTTCTTGCCGATTTGTTATTGGTTCAATTTCCGAATGAAAGACTATTTATCTTTATAGATGAAGTTGATAGCATTTTAAGTTTGGATTTTCCGGTCGATGACTTCTTTGCCTGGATTCGGTTCTGCTACAACCAACGAGCCATCAATCCAGAATACAGACGGATTACTTTTGCAATTTTTGGTGTAGCAACCCCAAGCGATCTCATTGTTGATAGAAACCGAACCCCCTTTAATATTGGGAAAGCGATAGAACTAACTGGCATTCGACTGCACGAAGCTCAGCCATTAGTGAAAGGATTAGAGGTAAAAGAAGGAAACTCACAAACCGTTTTAAAAGAAATACTAGCCTGGAGTGGAGGGCAACCCTTTCTCACCCAAAAGCTGTGTAACTTAGTAGGGAATCTTGTTGACACGCGATTGAGCGAGTCTGAGACGATGAACAGCGTTCTGACCATTCCACCAGGAAATGAGGCGTTTTGGGTAGAAAACTTGGTGAAGACACGCATCATTCATAAATGGGAAAGCCAAGATGAACCAGAGCATTTAAAGACAATACGCGATCGCATCCTTCGCAACGAGGAACGCACTGGCAGATTTTTGGGAATTTACCAGCAAATCCTACAAGGTGTGGAAGTACCAACCGATGACAGCCGAGAGCAAATAGAACTGTTGTTATCAGGCTTAGTGGTAAAAGCTCAGGGTTATTTAAAGATAAAAAATCGAATCTATGAAGAAGTATTTAATCTCGAATGGGTAGACAAGCAATTAAAGGAACTGCGCCCTTACTCTCAACTTTTTGATGCTTGGATTGTTTCAAAGCAAAAGGATGCATCGCGGCTGTTGCGCGGACAAGCGCTGAAAGACGCTCAAATATGGGCACAAGGTAAAAGCTTGAGCGATTTGGACTATCAATTTTTAGCCGCTTCTGGCGAATTGGATAGGTTGGAAATGCAGCAAACTCTAGAAGCAGAACGGCTGAAAGAAGTAGAAGCGCGACTGGCGGAGGAACAAAAAAGATTAGCACTAGAGAAAAAAAGTTCTAGGCGACAAAGGTTTTTGCTTTTTGTCGTAAGTATTGTATTAATTTTAGCTTGTGCATTGGGGCTAGCGGTTTATGTTCAGTATCGGCAAACGGCTGTAAGCGAGATCAAAGCGATCGCTAAATCTTCCGAAGCACTATTCGCCTCAAATCAAAAGTTAGATGCACTCGTACAAGCAATCGCAGCACAGCGACGATTAGACAAGTTGAATGTTGCAGATGCAGATATTCAGCACTCAGTGAAGGAGGCTCTCCATCAGGCTGTTTATGGAGCGGTTGACTATAACCAGTTATCCGGGCATGACAATGTGGTTAATGATGTAACGTTCAGCCCTGATAGCGAACTCATTGCCTCAGCTTCTGCCGACAAAACCATCGATCTGTGGAAAAAAGACGGTACAAAAGTAGGAACGCTTCAAGGACACAACAATACGGTTTGGAGTGTCGTATTTAGCCCCAGAGGGGATCTAATTGCTACTGGTTCTGGGGATAACACCGTTAAACTTTGGCGCAAAAACAGGACAAATTCACCAGACGGAAAGTCAAGCTATACCTTGTGGCAGACCTTAAAAGGACATACCAAAGACGTTGCAGAAGTCGCGATCGCTCCTAACGGTCAGACCATTGCATCTGCTTCTAAAGATAAAACAATTAAACTCTGGAGTACAGACGGCAAACTGCTGAGAACTCTCACTGGACATACAGATGAAGTTGCCAGCGTTGCCTTTAGCCCTGACAGTCAGATCGTTGCATCTGCTTCTCACGATAAAACCATCAAACTCTGGAGTACAGACGGTCAACTGCTGAGAACCCTCACCGGACATACCGATAGAGTTAAGCACGTTGCCTATGCGCCAAGCGCAGGCTACGCCAACAGCCCCCAAGGAAATCTTATTGCCTCGGCGAGTTGGGATAAAACAGTCAAACTTTGGCATCTTGACGGCACGTTAGTCCAAACTCTAACTGGGCACAGCGATGCAGTAGGCAAAATCGCTTTTAACCCTCAAGGTCGTTTAATCGCCTCGGCAAGTCTTGATAGAACAGTCAAACTTTGGAACCTTGACGGGACTCTCGTAAAAACCCTGCCAGCCGCCAAGGATGTCGTTTCTGGAGTGGCGTGGAGTCCTGACGGACAAATCCTCGCCTCAGCCAGTTGGGATGGCCCAATCGCGCTCTGGAAGCTTGATGACAGTTTTATCCAGACTCTTAACGGACATCAAGCATCAATTTACACCATAAAATTTAGTCCGGATGGTCAGACAATTGCTACCGCCAGTCGCGATCATACCGTTAAACTTTGGCGGCTTGATGGTAGCTTAATTCGCACGTTCCCCAAACAAGCGGATAAAGTTTTCGGAGTAGATTTCAGCCCAAAGGGAGACACTATTGCTACAGGCGGTTATGACAGCACTGTTCGGTTGTGGCGACTGGATGGAACCTTACTCCACACTTTTACTGGACATCAAGGCAGAGTCTTCGCCGTTGATTTCCATCCAGATGGACAGTCACTCGCCTCGGCGGGTGAGGACAGAACCGTCAAAGTCTGGAGGATTGACGGCACTGAATTGGCAACTCTTCAAGGACATACCGATCACATTAACGGAGTGGCATTTAGCCCTGACGGAGAACTCATTGCTTCAGCTAGCGTGGACGGTACCGTCAGACTTTGGCAGTGGGATAATGCCACATCTGGAACACCCAGCTACAGGCTTCTACACACGTTAAAAAGCCATCGCCGTCAGGTGGCTGGAGTGGCATTTAGCCCTGATGGCAAGACCCTAGCTTCAGCAGGTATGGATAGCATGGTGAGACTTTGGCGGCGCGACGGTACAGAAATCAGAGCCTTGAAGGGACACAAAAATGGGGTGTTCGGGGTAGCATTTAGCCCTGATGGCAAGACGATCGCCTCAGCAAGTTTCGATGGCACAGTCAAACTTTGGAACTACGACGGTAAGGAGCTTGAAACCTTAAAGGGACATAGCGATGGGGTGTTCGGAGTTACCTTTAGCCCTGATGGGAAGTTAATCGCCTCAGCAAGTCAGGATAGAACCGCAATTTTGTGGAATTTAGAGCGAATTTTCCAGCTCGATTTCCTCCAGTATGGATGCGATTGGGTGCGGGATTATTTGCAGACGAATGCAGATGTGGAGGAAAGCGATCGCCATCTTTGCGATGGAATTTAATCCTGATTTACATTAGGTATTCACCATAAACTAATCCGTTCTACCTGCAAAATTTGAAGAGAATTCGCTCAGATTGGGCTGAGGTTGTAGCACGACGATGCGGCGATTAATGTCTCGGCTGCCATGCTATCGACTGGCTTAGAAAATAAATATCCTTGTCCGGATTCGCATCCCATCGTCTGGAGTTGTTTCATCTGTTGAATCGTTTCGATGCCTTCGGCGGTGACATCCATTCCCAAATTATTAGCCAGCGTCACAATCGCTCGGACAATGGGTAAACTTTCGCCACCGATGCCCATGCGGCTAACAAAAGAACGGTCAATCTTCAAGGTATTGATCGGAAAATGATACAACCGGCTTAAAGAAGAATAGCCAGTGCCGAAGTCATCAATCGATAGCTCAACACCCAAAACTCTCAAATATTCCAGCATCGCGATCGCATCTTCATTGTCTGCGATCGCGCTTTCGGTAATCTCTAGCTTTAAACTGTAGGGATCGCACTCGGTTTTGTGCAAAATCTGGTCGATCTTTTCAATTAAATCGGGTTGCAAAAACTGTCTGCCCGACAAATTGACGCTCATTGTCAGTCCCCGGTGGTTTGGAAATGCCGAATGCCAGCGTTGCAACTGACTGCAAGCCTCGCGCAGCACCCACTCACCCATCGGCAGAATCAGTCCCGTTTCTTCCGCCACGGGGATAAACTCCGCTGGGGAAACTAAGCCGCGTGTGGGATGCTGCCAGCGCACCAGTGCCTCGAAGCCAGAAATTTGACCTGTTGCCAGCGATACTATCGGCTGATAGTGCAGCCGTAACTCCTGGCGTTCCAGAACGTGTCGCAGATCCGTTTCCATCTGCAATCGGGCAACTGCTTGGTGGTGCATGGTCTTGTTAAACACCGCATACCGCGCCCTCCCTAGTGCCTTTGCTCGATACATAGCAATGTCGGCATCGCGCAGGATGTCTTCTGCCTGGTCATAGCCCAGCATACTCAAAGCAATGCCAATACTGACGGTGCTGAATACTTCTTGCCCCTCAATCTGCAATGGTTTTCGCAGTTGCCTTTGCAATCGATTGGCAATGCGGGTGACTTGGCTCAGGTCTGGTAAATCTGCTAGGACGATGGCAAACTCGTCTCCACTCAACCGTGCCACCGTATCTTCTGGGCGCACCGATGCCTGTAGAATTTTAGCGATCGCTACCAGCAATTGATCTCCCGCTAGGTGTCCCAGGCTATCGTTAATCACCTTAAATCGATCGACATCCAAAAACAGCACAGCAAATAAATAGTCCTGGCATTGATTCGCCCGTTCCAGGGTTTGTCGCAACCGATCCATAAAAAGTGCTCGGTTGGGCAAGCCTGTCAAAGCATCGTGATAGGCTGCATGGAATAATTGCGACTCTACTTGCTTGCGCTGAGTGATATCGCGTTGAATTGCTAGGTAATGAGTCGTCTCATCTTGTTCATTTTTGATTGGTTCGATGTGCCACTCGTTGTAAAACTCCGTGCCATCTTTGCGATAGTTAATCGCTTCGCCATAAAATACTTTCCCTTCGGACAGAGTTTGTCGCAGTCGGTCGAGGAGAGTCCGATCGGTTTTGGGTCCTTGCAAGATCCTCGGTGATTCACCGATGACTTCCTCTGGGGTGTAGCCGGTCATTCTCGTAAACGCGCGATTGACAAAGATGATTTCTGGGCCGGGAAAAGTTAAGTGAGTCGAAGTAATCGCGATCGCATCTTCCGCAAATTCAACCGCCGCCGCCAGTTGCCGTAACCTTTCCTCTGTGCGCTGGCGTTCCGTAATGTCAATCGCCACACCCACTAGACCAACCACTTGACCTGTTTGATTTTGCAGCGGGGTGGTACGGTTTTCGTACACCACATTGCCTATCTGGACAATCCAGGTTACTTCTTTTCCAGCTAAAACGTTGCGAATATTCGCTAAGATTTCAGGCCGGTCTTTGTAAAGGTCAAAGATCGACTGCCCGATTACCTCACCGGCTTTCAGTCCGAGAGCCTCCAGTCCCTTGCCTTCAGAAAGCGTAAAAATGCCATTGCTATCTAGGGCATACAAAATAATTGGTGCATTTCCAACACTGGCGCGTAGCAGCTGTTCATTACCTAATCCCAAGGAACTGAGGCAATGCTGTGGCAATATACCCAGACTGGAACCGTCACCGTTCCTAGCAGTGTCGATCCTTTCGCATCGCATCGTCCTTATCCTGTGGGACTGGGATATTGGTTTCAGCTCCATCGGCTCCATATTTTTCCGGCTAGGATTTCCTGATAATTCTTTATTATTTCTTAAGATTTCCCTCTTGGGATCGTCTGCCACTCATCAGCGTATACCTAACTACTGATTACGCAACCTGGGAGGGAGCCATCGGGAGTGGGGTTGCAGAGGCGGTAGATTGCTGAAGTGGAATTTCTAGAACAAACTCTGTCCCTTGTCCGGGCGTTGACAGACACTTTAGTTGACCTCCGTGACGCTCCACCACCACTTGGTAGCTAATGGACAGCCCCAGCCCAGGCCCTTCTCCTACAGGTTTAGTCGTAAAAAAGGGGTCAAAGATTCGTTTTTGGACTGCTTCTGGAATGCCGCAACCATTATCTGCAATCCGGATAATTACTTGATTTTGGTTGTTCGCTGTTGTGCAAATCCGAATTGTCGGTAAAGGGGAATTGGCGATTGGGAATTGGCGATCGCTACTTTCTTCTCCATGATTCATCATCCATGAAGCCTGAACGTTTTCCCGTTCCAGAGCATCAATGGCGTTGCTCAGCAGATTCATAAAAACCTGATTTATCTGCCCTGCGTAGCATTCCACCTGGGGTAGGTTGCCGTATTCTTTGATAATCAGAATACCTGGTTTTCCTCCCTGTGGCTTCAATCGATGCTGCAAGATCAACAGGGTGCTGTCGATGCCTTCATGCAAATCCACCGGCTTTTTCTGGCTCTCATCATGGCGGGAGAAATTCCGCAAGCTCAGGACAATCTGGCGGATGCGTTCCGCCCCCATTTGCATAGAATCCAATAGCCTTGGGAAATCTTCGACTAGAAACTCCCAATCCATTGCCTCGGCTTCTGTTTGAATTTCCGCTGCTGGCTGAGGATAGTGCTGCTGGTAGAGGTTTAACAAATGCAGCAAATCTTGGGCATACTGCAAAGCCGGGGTCAAATTCCCATAAATGAAGGAGACGGGGTTATTAATTTCATGGGCGACACCCGCTACTAACTGCCCCAAACTGGACATTTTTTCGCTTTGGATCAACTGGGTTTGGGTTTTCCGCAGCCGATGCAGCGCTTGTTTAAGTTTGGTCGTTTTTTTCCTTAATTGTGCTTCTGATTTTTGTAATGCTTCCTCCGCTTGCTTCCGTTCGACCAGTTCGGCTTCCAGTTGCTCAAATAGCGTCGATTGCTGAATGGCGATCGCTAGTTGCACGCTAAGCTGTTTGAGCAATTCTACTTCCGATGCCTGCCATTGCCGGGTTTCGGTGCAGTTTTGGGCAACAAGCAGCCCCCATAATTGAGGGTTGGAAGAGGACTGAGGACTGAGGACTGAGGACTGAGGAGTGGATGGGGGAGGAGGGCTGGTTGAGGTATGAGGGTTGAGGAAGAGTCCTTTCACCTCCGTCTTGTTTTGGACAATCGGGACGACCAGATTGGCTTTTACCTGAAACTTCACTAGCCAATCAATCTGGCACTGGCTGAGATTCCCCGTGTCGATATTCTCAATCGCTTGAACCTCGCCTTGTTGGTAAAGAGGCAGGTGATTTTCCCCAAAACATCTGCTGTGGATCTGAGTTCCTAAACTCTTAGTCCAACCCGTGCCGACCGATTCTACAACCCCAACTCCACGCCCATCTGAATCGAAGCGGTAGATCGTTACCCGGTCGGTGTTGAGAAATTGCCGGACTTGCGATACAGCCGTTTTCAGGACTTCTTCCAGGTTCAGAGACTGGCGGATGCGCTGATTCATGTTTCTGAGCAGCCGTTCTCCAGTCGCTTGCTTCCACAAGGCTGTTTCTACCTGTTTGCGACCTGTAATATCCATCACCGTCCCAGTAACCCGTGCCGGTGTATTGGTTGGGTCGCAAAACAGGGTACCCGTAACGGCAACCCACCGAACTGCACCATCCGGGCAAAGGAGACGATGTTCGAGGCTAAAGAGACGACCTGCCAAGTTTTCTGTTCTGGATGCCTGTACAATCTGCGCGATCGCTTCCGTCACGCGATCGCAGTCCTCCAGATGAATACACTTTAAATAAGCTTCATAAGTGCTACCAAAGGAACCAGGTGGGAAACCTAATAAAGATTCCGCATTTGCCGACCAGGTTAGCTGACCCGTCTGCCTCTCCCACTCCCAAACTCCCATACTGGCAGCATTCAGAGCAAGCCCCAGCCTGGTTTCGCTTTGTTGTAACGCCGCTTGTGACTGTTGTTCAGCGAGCTGGCGCTCGGTAATATCTGTATGAAAAACCAGAAACTGAGTCAGTTCACCAGTGGCGTCCCAGACAGGAGCAACAATTAGCTCATTCCAAAAAGGCGTGCCATCTTTGCGATAATTCTTTAACACTACCTGGCACTCTTGCCCTAACTGCAAGGCTTGGTGAATTTGCTCAATCGCATCCTGGTCAGTATCGATTCCTTGCAAAAAAAAGCAGTTGCGTCCGATGACTTCTGCTGAAGCATAGCCCGTTATCTTCTCAAAAGCCGGATTGCAATAGGCTATAGAAGGATTGGGGGTACGAGCATCCACAATCACAAGACCTACAGGCATGGTTGCGAGGATGCGATCGCATAACCCTCCCGCTTCCCCGTGCCGCTCGATAGTGTGAAACTTCTTGCCTACCTTGCCTTGCTGGCTTGCCATTGCAGTTGCAGCTCTCAGAAGTAATTAGTAGCGAATATTAAGCCTCGGTTTCTTACCGTACACGAATCTTAACTTCTCTCTAATATACCTAATGACGTATTTCTCCGGTGTGATGCAATATACAAACTTCAGTGCTATTTAGTCTGAGTTTCTACCTGAGGTGGTCGGAACAGATTAATCTCTACGCGCCAGATAATCTTTAAAAAACATTGGTCTAATTTCTAACGACGACCGTGGCGCTGTTCTAAAATCTTCTGTTTTACAATCTTCTCTTAAGTCCCGATCCAGATGACAGCGATTCCAGCCACCGCTTTATCACTGACTGAATCTACACTTTAAGCGGCATCCACATTGCCCCCAGTCAGTACCGGGTTACGTCAGTACTGGGTTAGTTAGGTGATTTATTATGCCCGATCTCATCCCGCATCCGGCGATTGTCGCCGACATTGAATGCCGACATTGCATGCAGGTTCTAGGTGGACACTAGTGCCTGAAAATACGGTAATTTCCTACGGTAAATCTTTGTTCGCAGTCTCTTGAGCTTCTGTATCGGGTTGCTCGGTCATAGGACTGCGCCTGATTCAGATTGCCTTCTCGGCGAAAGACCCAACTGATAAATTTATCTAAATTCTCAAACTCAAATAAGAATCTCAAATAAGAATAAAGGGGTGCGCTCATTTAAGCAAATAACGACTCGCTATTCGCAATTTAAAATTGTCCGCACCCCGCAAAAATTACGGTGATTAAATTTCAGCATAGCGATTTACTGGTAAGTAAACCTATGACTTTGGAGCGAATTAAAAACAAATAGATATATCACCTAGGAGCGAAGCAGACCGTTAGAGGGAATACATAGGCTTAAAGTCAAGACTTAGACTCTAGCGCTGAGTTGTTAGGGAAAGCAAAAGGAGGGGAAAATGACGCATCACGGCAATCATGACGATGAGATCATCACGGGAACCGCAGACGAACACTACAACCTGATCAGCGTGCTATACCATGCCCTAGAGGGTGCCAGTACCTACGAAATTTATATTCAGGATGCTGAGGAAGCTGGAGATGAAGAACTCGTAGAGTTCTTCCAGCAACTAGAAGAAGAAGAATCTCAACGCGCCGAACGGGCGAAAGAATTGCTTGCCAAGCGGATTGCTCCGCAGGAGGCAGTTGCTAGATAGCGATCGCAAAAGCTAGCTCAGACTTATTTCCCCCTTTAAATTCTTGAGAGAATTCGTGGTTGAAGCCGCCACGAATTCCCTAGTTTGCACGAGTAAAAAACGTGCAAATTAAAATATCGTGCAATTACGGCGCGAACTTCATGGAGTAAGGAGCGTACTTTTTTTAGAAAGATTCAACGCTTTGGCAAGTCATTAAGAGAGCGAAGCGTGAAAGTTGGAAAGATTTAAGAGGTCAATAGTGAAATACGAGCAGTTCATTAAACAGGTTCAAAGCGTTGCCCAACTGAGCCACCGTCAGGAAGCAGAACGTGCCACTCGTGCCACGCTGGAAACACTGAAAGAACGCATCGTTGGAGACGAGGCAAAAGACCTAGCTTCACAACTGCCAGCAGAACTACAAGAGTGTCTGCGTGGGCGAGAGGGCGAAAACGGTCAATTTTTCTCGCTGCAAGAGTTTTACCAGCGCGTCAGCGAAAAAGAGGGAACCGATCCCAGCGATGCTGCAACTCATGTTCGAGCGGTGTTCGCAGTGCTGCAAAAAGCCGTAACGCCTGGTGAGTTTGCAGATGTCCGCGCTAATTTTTCAGAAGATGACGCAGAGCTATTTCTTACCGGAACCTCATTGAGTGAAGTTCCCAGTTCGTAAGAATTTTAAAGGTAAAACTCCAAAGGAGTTTTACTTTTTCTCGCGATCGCTCAAAAATTTTTTTCTTGCAAAATTTTCATAAAAAAGGAGATTCCATGACACAGCAAAATAATAACGGCAGCAAGAAGCGAGTTGCCATCCTAATCGAAAATGGGGTTGAAGATTCTGAATTTCAAGTCCCTTATAAAGCCTTGCAGATGGCGGGAATGGAGGTCGTTGTCCTCGGTTCTCGGATGAACGAGAATTATGTCGGTAAACAAGGCAAATTGTCCCAGAAACCGGATGGCACCACGACAGAAGCCGTGGCTCTCGATTTCGATGCAGTCATTATCCCCGGCGGCATCGCTCCGGATATGATGCGGACGAACCCCAACACCGTCAACTTTGTAAAAGACGCATTCGAGCATGGGAAATTGGTGGCTGCCGTTTGCCACGGACCACAAGTTTTGATTGAAGCTGATTTGCTTAGAGGTAAGCAAGCAACGGGCTTCTTCTCTATCCGCACAGACATTATCAATGCCGGTGCCCATTATGTGGATGAGCCGGTCGTGGTTGACGGCAACCTGATCACCTCGCGTCAACCGGGTGATTTGGCAATTTTTACCACCGCAATTCTCAGCCGTCTCGGTTACGGTGGCAAAGAAGCTGCATTACCCCATGAAAGCGATATCACCGCTGAATGGTGGAAACTGGCTGATTCTTGGGGCGGTTCCACCAAGGGCGATATTGCCAAAGGTTTGAATACGGCGCTGGCTGGCGAACGTTATTCGCAAGAAGCGTTTGGGCAGTATGCCGAGAAAAGCACCGATGCAGAATTGACCTCGATGCTGCAAGACATGATCAAAAATAAGCAGCATCACATTCAAATGCTGGAAGAACGGCTGAATGCTCTGGGAGAAAGCCCCTCGATTCCGGCACAAGCTGCTGACAAATATGCCAAGTTCAAAGCTTCTCTGCAAGGCAGTGACGACACCGATCTTTTGCGTCGCAGCATGGGCGACTTGCAAACCGGCGTTGTCGATATTAACAACTTGCGGATGAAATTTACCGATCCGATTACTACCGCCATTCTCACCGAGATTGAAGTGGATTTGTCGAAGTACGAACAGTGTTTGGCGGCACTTTATAAATCTCGGATGGCAGGTCAAGAAGTGAAGCCTGCGAAGCCGACGACTGGTGTTTCCGTCAAGATGTAAGTTTTGAGTGCCAAGTAAGGTGGGCATTGCTCACCTTATTTAATTGCTAATCGGTTCAACACTCAAAACGTTTCTCAAGGAGATGTCCGGAATGAGCATGAGTAGAAAACTGGAAGGCAAAGTTGCCATTATCACGGGTGCGGGGACTGGAATCGGCGAAGCGATCGCGCACAAATTCGCCAAAGAAGGTGCCAAAGTCGTTGTTAATGGACTCCCTAGCGATCCGCTGGATGAAGTCGCACAAGCAATTCAGCACTATGGTGCAGAAGCGATCGCTTACGCGGGGGATATCTCGGAAGAATCCCACGCCAAAGCTTGTGTTCAAGCCGCTATTGACTATTACGGGCGTCTGGACATTTTGGTGAATAATGCGGGTGTCTTTTTAGTAACGGCGGAGACTCAAGACTACCCCATTGATGTTTTTGACCAGACGATCCGGATGAACATCCGTTCCGCCTTCCTGATGACCAAGTACGCTCTACCGCACCTCCAAAAAACACGCGGAAACATTGTCTCTGCCGGGTCTGAGGCTGGTTTTAACGGACTGGCGCGAAACACCCTCTACGGTGGTACCAAAGGCTGGATGCATTCCTTTATGAAAGGTGTGGCGGTTGAGCAAGCTCAATACGGTGTTCGCGCTAACTGTGTCTGTCCTGGTGCCATTGATACCGCTTGGACACACAAAGAAACCGGGCCGATGGATGCTCAGATGGAGAAAATGCTGATTAATGCAACTCCAATGGCTCGACGCGGCACGCCAGAGGAAATGGCAAACGTCTATGCCTTTATTGCTTCGGATGAAGCGAGTTACGTCACGGGGGCATTGTGGCTGGCAGATGGTGGCATCACAGTGGCGAAAGGAGCCATCGGCGAGCAGACGCCAGAATCGTTGCGTGCTGAACCGCAAGGAGAACTGCGTCTAGATCATGCCAGAGAAGGGCTAGAACACAAACAAGTCCAAACGATTAGTTAAGCGCCTAAGAAATTAATATTACTCAGCAAATCATCAATTACCGTTTGAGGAAAACAGAACATGACATCCAAAGATATCGTCCCCAGCGGTCAGAATGAACCCAGCAATGTCGGCGATAAGGAGCGTTGGGGATCGTTACTAGGCGGCGGCGCACTTGTACTGATGGGTTTAAAGCAACGATCTCTTCGGGGAGCGTTAATGGCGATCGCGGGTGGTGGTCTAATTTATCACGGTGCGACCGCAGAAAAAGGTATCCAAGACACCATACAGGAAAAAGCAGGGATGAACCAAAGTATCAAAGTTGAAAAGACCGTCACGATCAATAAACCAGCAGATGAACTTTATCGCTTTTGGCATAATTTTGAAAACTTGCCTAATTTCATGAAGCATCTGAAATCGGTAACGGTCGTCAACGAGCGGCGATCGCACTGGGTTGCCAATGCGCCAATGGGTGCAAGTGTGGAATGGGATGCAGATATTATCAACGAGAAAGAAAACGAGTTAATCGCTTGGGCTTCGACGGAAGGAGCAGACGTTGAGAATGCAGGGTTTGTGCGCTTTTCACCTGCGCCTGCGAATCGGGGTACGGAAGTAAAAGTCGTCATTGAATATAACCCGCCGGGTGGTGCTGTCGGTGCTGCGATCGCTAAACTTTTTGGCGAAGAACCAGAACAACAAGTTGGCGATGATTTGCGCCGTTTCAAAATGATTATGGAAGCGGGTGAAATTGCGACAACCGAAGGTCAACCTTCTGGAAGAAGTTAAGAATTTTATTTCGTGGGATTCTTAGTTAACAAGAGAGAAAACTGAATAATAGGTTCTTCTCACAACAAAAATAAACAACGGAGATTGAAATGAATCAAGGAATTAATCGTTTGCAAAAAATTTGTTTGCGTTTGGCTAGTGTCGTTCTAGCAGCGATCGCATTTTTAGTAATTCCGACTTTTAGCTACAGCACATCGTTCCAAGCACAAGCTCAAACCCTGATTGCTGACAATTTAGATTTTAATAAGACCAGCAACGCTCAGATCAAAAAAGCGATTGACATGGCTGAAGACCATGTTGGCGACAGAGATGGAATCGGCAATACTGGCTTGAAGAACATCAAAAAGCTGGGAGAAAATATTCCCGAAACTGCCGATGTGATTGTCCGCCAAAGATTTGATAACGATCAACCTGGTGACGTGGGCGACCCAAGTATTGTTCAAGACAAAAATGAGCAGGGAGTCGCCAAGACTAAGAATCGGGCACCTAGATAATTCGGCTTTTCGCTCAATTCGGGTTGAGAAGTTAAGCGACTGACTGCATTACCTGAGACAGGGATGTGAGAAACCCCGTCCTGCGGATACACAAGGGCGGGGTAATTAATAAAAGGATAAACAACATCAATGAAAGCAGTATGTTGGTACGGTGCCACCGATGTGCGGGTCGAAACCGTACCCGATCCCAAAATTCTCAATCCGCGCGACGCCATTCTCAAAATTACTTCGACGGCAATTTGTGGCTCCGATTTGCATATTTATGACGGCTACATTCCGACGATGCAACCGGGTGACATTATTGGTCACGAATTCATGGGAGAAATCGTCGAAGTTGGTACCAAAGTAACCAATTTAAAACCAGGCGATCGCGTTGTCGTTCCTTCCACTATCGGATGCGGTCACTGTCACTATTGCAACCATGATATGTGGTCGCTGTGCGACAACTCCAACCCGAACGCTTGGATGGAAGAAAAGCTCTTCGGTAACGTCACTTCGGCAATTTACGGTTACTCTCACTTATTCGGCGGCTATGCAGGCGCGCAAGCCGAATATATCCGCGTTCCCTTCGCGGATGTGGGTGTCGTCAAGGTTCCCGCAGAAATTCCCGACGAGAAATTATTGTTTATCTCCGATGCCATTCCCACCGGATTTATGGGCGCGGAGTTATGCGATATTCAGCCAGGAGATACTGTCGCCGTCTGGGGTTGCGGCGCTGTCGGACAGTTCGCCATGATTAGCGCCTATATGCTAGGTGCCGAGAGAGTGATCGGTATCGACCGTTTTCCCGAACGTCTCCAAATGGCGAGGGAACACGCAAAAGCGGAAACGATTAACTACGAAGAAGTTGATGCTGGCGAAGCGCTGAAAGAAATGACTGGCGGACGGGGTCCAGACTGCTGCATTGACGCGGTGGGATTAGAAGCGCACGGCATGGGGGTTGAAGGAGTTTACGACAAAGCGAAGCAAGCAGTCCGGCTGGAAACAGACCGTCCCCACGTCCTGCGGCAAATGATGGTCGCTTGTCGTAAAGGCGGCACGCTCTCAATCATGGGTGTTTACGGTGGCTTTGTGGATAAACTGCCCTTTGGTGCTGCTTTCAACAAAGGCTTGACCTTCAGGATGGGGCAAATGCACGGGCAAAAGTATATGCAGATGTTGCTGGATAAAGTTTTGAAGGGAGAACTCGATCCATCCTTCGTTGTCACCCATCAGTTACCCCTAGCAGAAGCCAAGAATGGCTACGAAATGTTTAAGCACAAAGAAGATAAGTGTATCAAAGTTGTGCTGAAACCTTGAAGCCAGTAATTGGGAAGAAAGATTAACCGATTACGAATCATCAAATAATAAACTGGAGTGTTTTCATGAATCAAGTAATTTCTTTTCTACAAAGTATTCGTCTGCGCCAGATTGCTACTGCGTTTCTGGTAAGTGCTGCATTTTTGGTGATGCAAGCTTTCGGTTACGGGACTCCTCTACAAGCCCTTGCGAATAACACCACATTGACACCAGAAACCAACGCTTACCAAGTGCCAGGGTCTAATGGTTCAATCAATGCTAGGACTGAAACGCTAAAAGACCAGACTGAAGATACAGGCAGTAGTTTATTGGATAAAATTGGAGATGCTGCTGAAAATGTCAAGGAAAAGCTGAATCTTGACGAGCCGACGCCTCCAAGTACCAAAAAGTTTTTCAATCAGATTCAAGATAAAGCTGATGATGTAGTTGGTAAGACAGTTCAAGGGACGCAGGAAGGTTTCAACGACGCGGCGAATAACCTGAGCAGCCCATCTTACTCAAAATAATCTGTAATCCAGCGTGCAAACTGTCCCCCCTTAACGAGGGGGGATAGTGGAGCAACGGATAATATTTGCTTGACATTTCGCTCCTCCTAACCTCCTTAACCAGGAGAACTCGCAAAGAGAAAGATTTACCTAGGGTGTATGTGTAGTTATTAGTCATTAGTAAATTGTTCTTAGTAATTGATAATGACTAATAATGAATCGGAAATAACCCATAAATAATGACGAATGACTTAAGGAGAAAAATTTAATGAAAGCTGTTTGTTGGCATGGAAACAACGATGTGCGGGTAGATAATGTACCCGATCCAAAAATTCTTAACCCGCGCGATGCCATCGTCAAAATTACGTCAACAGCGATTTGCGGCTCCGATTTGCATATTTACGATGGTTTCATCCCGACAATGCAAGCGGGCGATATCCTCGGTCATGAATTTATGGGGGAAGTGGTTGAACTTGGCAGCGCCGTCAAGAATGTGAAAATAGGCGATCGCGTCGTTGTCCCTTTCACTATCGCCTGCGGTAACTGCCTATTCTGCAACCGCGATTTGTGGTCGCTGTGCGATAACTCCAACCCGAACGGCTGGATGGCTGAACAGATGTACGGTCATTCGCCATCAGGACTTTTCGGCTACTCCCACTTGTTCGGCGGCTATGCTGGAGGTCAAGCGGAGTATGCGCGGGTGCCTTTTGCCGATGTCGGTTTGTTCAAAATTCCCGATGGATTGACAGACGATCAGGTACTGTTCCTAACGGATATTTTCCCGACCGGCTACATGGCAGCGGAAAATTGCAACATTAAACCGGGTGATATTGTAGCTGTCTGGGGCTGCGGGCCAGTCGGACAGTTCGCAATCAAAAGTGCCTTCATGCTAGGTGCCCATCGCGTTATCGCTATCGACCGCATTCCCGAACGCTTACAAATGGCTAAAGAACAATGCGGGGCAGAAATTCTCAACTATGAAGAACTCGATGTCGGCGAAGCACTCAAAGAGATGACTGGCGGACGCGGGCCAGACTCTTGTCTAGATGCCGTCGGCATGGAAGCACACGGTACCGGGCCGGATGCTTTCTACGATAAAGTCAAGCAAGCCGTGCGAATGGAAACCGATCGCCCCACCGCCCTGCGGCAAGTCATTGTCGCTTGTAGCAAGGGCGGTCATGTATCGCTAGCGGGTGTTTACGGCGGATTCCTCGACAAGATTCCAATGGGCGCAGCTTTCAATAAAGGCTTGACGTTCAAGATGGGACAAACGCACGTCCATAGATACTTGAAACCGTTGTTGGAACATATCCAAAATGGCGATATCGATCCCTCTTTCGTCATCACACACCGCTTGCCTTTAGAAGAGGCGAAACACGGTTACGAAATTTTCAAAAATAAAAAAGACAACTGCATCAAAGTTGTACTAAAACCATAAGGTCAAACTATGGAACTTGACCGCTCTGATCGGGGTGAAAACACCGTCAAGATTAATAATTTGCTTGCAGAAGTTTATCACTTGGTTGAAAAACTTGAACAAGAGGCAGAAGAAAATCGCCAGCGTTTCCAACAAGAGTTAGAAGCTGGCGAGATTCTTACTGCTGAAAGTCAATCTTTTGGACAGAAATAGGTGTTTTGTTAGTTCTGTGGTCGAGATGTCAATGGGTTGCGTCTCGTCAGTGAATTGAAACCATGAATGCCATCTAATATAAGAGGGGGTATCAGCAGTCTGCTAGGACGTCACGGCTGGACGTTGGCGTTGCAGGAGTGTTGACGAAGCATTCAGTCAGTAGTGCTGACACCGTGAAGTATCTGGAGAGAAACGTGGGAAAACTGGGTTGGCGATCGCTTCCAATTCTTTTAAGCCTTGTGGTGACAATTCCCTTTGCATCATCCGGTCGGGCGCTATCCGCACAAGAACCCACACAGAAACTTGCTGAGAAACCTGCTGAGAAAACGATTGGCAACATTGAATCAGTTGCCTCCTTTAATGGGCCAATGCTTACTGGCGTCACTGTGTCTCAGGACGGTCGAATTTTTGTGAACTTCCCTCGCTGGGGAGACAATGTAGAATTTACCGTTGCTGAGTTAAAAAACGGGACGGCGGTGGCTTATCCCAATGCCGAAATTAACCGCCCAAATCCTAGCAACCAAGCTGAATCGTTGATTTCGGTTCAAAGTGTCGTCGTCGATCCGCAAAACCGCCTGTGGATTTTAGATACTGGGAGTCCGCAATTTGCCCCCACTTCCTACGGGGGGCCAAAATTAATTGGGATTGACCTAAAGCAAAATCGGATTATCAAAACAATTCTATTTCCCCAGGATGTAGCGCTGCCAACGACTTACTTAAACGATGTCAGATTTGACTTGCGGCGCGGCAAAGCTGGAATGGCATTCATCACCGATTCTTCTAGTTCTGGGCCAAATGCAATTATTGTTGTAGACCTGGCTTCTGGCAAAAGCTGGCGACGGCTGAACAATCACCCCTCCACCAAAGCCGAACCAAATTTTTTGCCCAGCGTCGAAGGACAACCGTTGATGATGCGATCGCCTAATCAACCACCCAGCTATATCAAAGTAGGTGCAGACGGGATTGCGATTAGTGCTGATGGCGATCGCTTATTTTACTGCCCTCTGGCAGGTCGCCGTTTATACAGTGTCAGCGTTGATGCTTTAGCAAACGAGCAATTAACAGAGTCGCAAGTAGCAGCAACCGTGGTGGATCTCGGCGATAAAAGTGGTGCTTCAGATGGACTGGAATCAGATGCTGAAAACCGCGTTTACCTGACGAACTACGAACACAATTCCATTCTTCGCCGCCTACCGGATGGAATGTATGAAACGCTCGTTCACGATCCTCGCGTTTTGTGGCCCGATACGCTTTCTGTAGCATCAGACGGCTATCTCTATTTCACTGCCAATCAACTGCATCGCCAACCAAATTTTCATGGCGGCAGAGATTTAAGAGAAAAGCCCTACAGTCTATTCCGAGTCCGCATTGATGGGAATCCGATCTTGCTCCGCTAAGAGCATTTAAACAACATATCTGAACAAGGAAGCAGCAAATATGACAGATACAACTGTGATGAAAGTAGATTCTACCAATTCCCCCAAAGGGGAAATGGGTCAAAAGTATCTCGCATCAGGCAAAACCATCTCGATGCGCCTTTGGGAAAACGAGCAACCCAACGAACCAAAGGAACCAACTGCGCGAGAATATGAGACGGTTGGTTATGTCATCAACGGTCGCGCTGAATTGCACCTGGAAGGTCAAAGTATTTTGTTAGAACCCGGTAATTCTTGGACTGTACCAAAAGGTGCATCCCACACCTATAAAATTCTGGAGCCTTTCACGGCAGTTGAGGCAACTTCTCCACCCGCCCAAGTTCACGGGCGCGACGAAGCTTAATCCGACATGAATTAAGCAAAAATACTTAAATACTGCTAATAAAAAAACCGTCTTTTTGATGAAGACGGTTTTTTTATTAACACAAACTTTTAAGAATGAACTTGATACAAAATAATTGGTAATTCCTCATTAAATAGGCACATAAATCAAGAAGAAATTTACCAAAATAAACTTAAAACTGTCCTTCTACAGGAAGAGGCAAGACCTTGATTTAAATAGTTTCCTATAGGAGTAGAGAGCATAAATTTTGCAATTGAAATTTCGATATTTAGCAATTTGCTAAATATCAATTTGCACCATTTTTCTGTTGTTCTGATAGTAAAAAGAATTCGGAGTTTTTGAATGTTTTACCATAAAAAGCAACTTCAGTATTTCACTCCGCCACAAAACCCCGATCCGGTCTACGCCATGAAGATTCAGGAACTGATCGGCGGCACTTTTGGCGAGATGACCGTGATGATGCAGTACCTATTTCAGGGATGGAACTGTCGAGGGCCTGCTAAGTACCGCGATATGCTACTGGACATTGGTACCGAAGAAATCGGTCACGTTGAGATGCTTGCCACGATGATCGCCCATCTGCTGGACAAAGCGCCTCTAAAAGTCCAAGAGGAAGGTGCCGCAGATCGGCTAGTCGGCGCGGTTATGGGCGGTTCTAACGTGCGGAATGAGATTATGGCAGCAGCGATGAACCCGCAGCACGCCATTGTCTCCGGCTTGGGTGCGACGCCCTCTGACAGCGTTGGCTACCCTTGGAACGGTCGCTTTATCGTCGCCAGCGGTAATTTGTTAGCAGATTTCCGCTCTAATCTCCACGCCGAGTCGCAAGGTCGCTTGCAGGCAGTGCGAATGTATGAAATGTCAGACGACCCAGGCGTGAAAGATACCTTGAGTTTCATGATCGCCCGCGACACCATGCACCAAAACCAGTGGTTGGCAGCGATTGAGGATATCGTAGACTCCGGACTGGACGACACTCCGGTTCCGAGTTCCTTCCCACTGGAATTGGAGAAGCGGGAGTATGCCTATCAGTTCTGGAATCACTCTGACGGTACTGAAAGTGCTGAAGGACGTTGGGCGAAAGGCAAATCAATGGACGGCAAAGGCGAGTTTGAGTATGTAGAGAATCCACAACCGTTAGGACCAGAACCGACACCTCCGCCTGCTGAACCAAAGTTGCACGGTACCCCAGGTTTTGAAAAGGCACGACACACCTAATAAATAACTGTTGAGAATTAGTTCGCCTGCGTGTTGGCTAATTCTCAACCAAAACCTAATCGATGCTATTGCAGCAAGGTATCAACACACCTGTATTTTTGCAGGTGTGTAACGCGATCGCTCTCTACGCCACCCTACTTGATGGAGAGCGATCGCTTCCTACTTTTTTTCGCTCAAGCGATCGCTCTTTACACCACCATGTCTAATAGCGATACCCAGTATTTGACAGGCTTACCCTCTGTTCTGGCGAAGTCGTCTGGGGTTTCACTCTTTCACTTTCCTGGTGCCGGATTAACTTTTCCAGTTTCAGGTCGCCATATTTAGCATAAATCTGTGCGATCTCTTCAGTCATCTGGTCGCACTCGGTTTGTAGCCGCTGATTTTGATGGCGTAGCTGTTGAATTGCTTCCTTATGTTCTTGACAAGCTATTAGGTAAGTTTGGCGAGAGTTCGCCAGTTCATCCTGTAGCCGTTGATTTTCCTGTTTTAGCTGCTCTAATTCCTTGGATTCAACCAAGATTTTCAAATGAACTTCTTTGGGAGCGCTTTGTTGAGTGCAAATACTTTGATTCTTTTCAAGCTCTAGCCGAAAATTTGCTAGTTCGTCCTGTAACCGCTGATTTTCCTGTCTCAGCTGCTCCAATTCTGGGGATTCAATCGAGGTTGTTAAATGAACTTCTTTAGGAGCGCCTTGTTGAGTGCAAATACTTTGATTCTTCTCAAGCTCTAGGCGAGAGTTTGCTAGTTCATCCTGTAACCGCTGAATTTCCTGTTTCATCTGGTGTACTTCCTGAGATTCACCAGGCAAATTTAAATGGACTTCTTGTATATAACTTTGCTGGCTGGAAGGACTATCATTTTTCGCAGTTTGTAGCAATTGCAACCCAATTTCTCTGAGTCGCACCAACGTTAAATCTTTGCTAAGCCCGATGTAACAGTGATATAGTTCGCCATTTACTTTCTTGTAGGCGTACCAAAAATCTCCATCGGTTTTAGTTTCTTTGCTAGCGATGAAATCAGATGTACGTTGATCGACTGGCTCAAATTTAAATGACTTAGAACTTGGTAAATTTAGCCATTGGAACCATTGCTCAGAATCAAGATGAATGTCTTCGAGTCGTTCACCCCGTCGTGGATCTTCTACCCAAAATTCTAATGTTGCCCTCTCGGTGAATGACCAAACCTTTGGTGTTTTAGCCGCCATGATTAAGTTACACAGATAAATTATTCGCAAAAGTAACAAGTTTCAGCATTTTCCCTGGTATCCCATGTAACTTTTCTTTTATTAGAGGTTAAAATTTTACGGTATCGCTGTTGCGATAAACGTATTGTTACTGAACCTCTTCAATGCACCCTACTTGTTTTCTAAGTAAATATACAAGGAATTTTCACTGACGAAGATTTTTTAATATTAAGTTTATACAATCTTTAAAATAGTCAAGAGTAATCTTGACACAATCTTCATAATTAGGAGCAGGCTGTAAGTTACTAAGGGCAAGCTGCTGTGTCTAGACTTGCTGGTATGCAAGCCCAAAAAAGAATCCCTCTTTTGGGGGAGAGAGGTGAAACGGCTGACTAACAAATTCCCTATGGGTTGGGTTGAGGTGCGTGTAACCCAAATGCAGCAAACGCTCGCTTTGTTTTTTCTCTCACACAGAACCAACCTACGGCTGCTAGGTTGTCCCATAAGCGCTTGATACGAGTACAAGCGTGGATGAAAGCGGGATTTTCTAAAAGAATTCCGTGGAATTCTTATTCGGAAAAGTTGCACATCGCGTTAGTTTAATTAAAAAAATGTAGCTGAATCTCTAGATTGGATGTTTTGGCATTTTCTGTAAAATTTAAAATTACCAAATATCAGCGTTTTTTGCCTCGAAGGGGACTCTCTATCCCTAAAAATTAATTCAACTACTTAAATAATTTAAATTTCAGCCTAAAGATAGGTGAAGAAAAACCTTATGAGCTGCAACTGTGAAAAGAGTTCTGAAAAATCGACCACAACTCGATCCCAGCTCCTTCTCTAGAGTGAGACTCGATGGTAATGCTCCCCCCATGAAAGAGGAAGATAAAACTAAAAGTGAACTCATCGCTGAATTAGTAGCACTCCGCCAACGAGTTGCGGAGTTAGAGAAACGAGAAAATCAATATCAGCACTCAGAGAAGGCTTTGCGCTTAAACGAAGAGCGCTTCCTGATGTTGCTGGAAAACATGAAAGACTATGCAATTTTTTTCCTGGATCTGGAAGGACGTGTTATCAAGTGGGGAGCAGGAGCAGAAAGCATCTTAGGCTATCAGGAAGCAGAGATTTTGGGCAAATCTGGCTCCATAATTTTTACACCTGAAGATCGCGATCGCGGCGAGGACAAGAAAGAACTGGGAAAGGCATTGACGGAAGGTCGGGCTGAAAACGAACGCTGGCACGTCCGTAAGGATGGCAGCCGTTTCTGGGGCAGTGGTATTGTCACGTCTTTACGCGATGAGAGCGGACAGGTGCAAGGGTTGGCTAAAATCATGCGCGACTTCACGGATCGCAAGCAAGCTGAAGAGGAACGTACTCGGTTACTTGCCCGCGCACAGGAGGCACGCACCCAGGCTGAATCAGCCAACCGGATGAAAGACGAGTTCCTGGCGACTCTTTCTCACGAACTGCGATCGCCCCTCAATGCGATGCTGGGGTGGACGAGTCTTCTCCGTACCCGAAAATTTGACGCGGCGACGACCGCTCGTGCTATCGAAACGATTGAGCGAAATGCCAAGGCGCAAGCACGTTTGATTGAGGATCTGCTGGATGTTTCGCGGATTATTCGAGGTCAACTCCGCCTCACAGTTCGCTCAATGGAACTGATTCCAGTCATTGAGTCAGCCATCAATACGGTACGTCCAGCAGCAGATGCAAAGAACATTCAAGTTCATCTGTTGGTGGATACTTTTGTGGGTTTAATTTCAGGAGATCCAGACCGCTTGCAGCAAATAATCTGGAATCTGCTCACCAACGCGATTAAGTTCACGCCTGAAGGCGGACGAGTTGAAGTTTACCTTCAAGGCGCTCGCTCCCACGCCGAGATTTCAGTTAGGGATACGGGTGAGGGCATCAGTCCTGACTTTCTGCCTTACGTGTTTGACCGCTTTCGCCAAGCTGATAACTCTATCACCAGGTCTTATACAGGATTAGGGCTGGGATTGGCAATTGTCCGCCACTTGGTGGAACTGCACGGAGGAACCGTTCGTGCTGAGAGTCTTGGTACGGGGCAAGGGTCAACATTTATCGTGAAGTTGCCGCTAATTACCAGTGCTGAGGTGAAAAAGAGGGCTGAGGAAGCGGAATCTTTATGCAGTTCTCAATCTTCAGCACTCAATCCTCAAGAAAGTCCTCGTCCCACCGTTTGGGAAAGTCCTCTTGATGGCTTGCAGATCCTTGTTGTTGATGATGAAGCTGATGCCCGTGAGTTGCTGAAGAGCATTCTAGAACAGTATGGAGCAGAAGCGATCGCTGCCGCCTCAGCCGAGGAAGCGATCGCAACTATCCAACAGTCAAAGCCAGATTTACTCATCAGTGACATTGGAATGCCAAATGAGGACGGCTACAGTCTAATTCGCCGGGTAAGGGCGCTAGAGGCGGAAAAAGGACAAATTCCATCTGTGGCGTTGACGGCTTATGTCAGAGTAGACGACCAAAAAGCAGTTCTTTCGGCAGGTTTTCAATCTCATGTCGCTAAACCCATTGACCCTACTGAGTTAATTGCGGTCGTTGCCTCCCTTGTCGGACGGACTGGAAATGTCTAATTTCATCGCTAGCAGCAAAAGTTTTAAATACCCAAAATACCAAAAACGAGCGTAAGTGTAGCGAATCCTCTTAGCTTTTAGTTTCCTCTCCAGTGGTATGAGATAGACGCAAAGACGGTATATCATCACGAGTGCGACTTCGGATATAAGCAAGGAGAGGGACGTAAATTTATCCTAAATTTTGCTTTCTTTAAAATGGTTCAGCAATTAGGAGAAACTTTTAAATGAAAGAGAATAGGATTACTCGAAAGCATCTGGTTTATAGTCTGCTAACGGGTCTGCTGATCGGCGCGATCGCTGGTACGCCGATCGGCTGGTTTACTCACCGAGCCTATGCTGAGCAACGTTTGGCTAAGAATTTAATTTGCCGAGAGCAACATCGAAATGAGCCTGTAGCGGTTGTGGAATCTATCTGCGGCTCAAGATTCTAAAGTTTTTTAATAATTGTCTTCGTGGGTGCGATCGCGCCCTTTTTTATTGCATCGGTAAGGAAGCGATCTCCGTACAGGTAATTTTGGCAGATTTGGATTTTTGGGAAGGATGCGATCGCCTACAATAATCAGTTAACAGATTTATAGCGGTTCTCGGTTATGTGAGGTACATTCTCAAAACTGGAAAGCTTGATAATAGTGAATTTTTGCGTACCTCACTCCTGTAAAAAACGCTATACCTAAAGTTAATTATTATTAACCCCCCTTTTTAAGGAGGGCAGGGGGGATCAAATCTATATGGCTAGCGAGCAAAACCTCAATAAAACAGATTTTCATCTACCCTACAATCCACAACTTGTACCACGAGCAAAAGAACTCCGCCAAAACATGACGCAAGCCGAGAAAAAACTTTGGTACGGCTACTTGAAAACTTTTAAGTTTCGGGTTTTGAGGCAGAGACCAATTGGTAACTTTATTGTTGATTTTTACTGTGCTGAGTTGAAGTTAGTTATAGAAGTTGATGGAAATAGTCATTTTACAGAGGAAGGGCAAAATTATGACATGGAAAGAACACAAGTATTAGAAGGCTATGGGCTGAAAGTGATGAGATTTAATAATAGTGAAGTGCTGAGTAATTTGGAAGGTGTCTGTGGGCAGATAGAGGGGTTGATCCCCCCAACCCCCTTAATAAGGAGGGCTTAAGAGTCTAAGGAGTTGAGAGATCGAGCAATATTTTAGTAATCATACTTATTAATGTTGACTTATAAGCAAGCGCCAAGGGAATCTCTCAAAATAGCGATTGCATCTGGGATTAGCCTATTTGAAGAGAATGCAATTGCTTGAAACAGCTAACCTATACCAGATTCTCTAGATTGTAGTTTTCAAGTTCTATTCATTGCCAATTGCCCGAAGTAATGAACGAAAGTGAAAGTCTCAATCAATGTGTAATATAGCAATTCGTGTCTAAGTTGTAAAATTCTCTTTTTTCTTTCTGGCTTGCCCTGGGACGTCTGGAGTGGTTCGTTTTTGAACGAATCAAATAGGATTGCTATAATTAAACTATTACAGCTATATTGTTTTTTGGAGAATATTTAATGCAAGGTAGTAATAAAAATCACCCCCTAAGCGAAACTTATTTGAGGCAAGAACGTGAAAGAACCAATGTAAGCATTGAGATTGACGGGTATCCTAAAGATTCATGGGAAGCTCTAAAGTCTGTAGTTCTTCAAAGCTCTCCTTCTAACAATACAATATTTGAAGTTTTAGATAATAATAAGCAAGTAATAAAAGAATTTCCAAGCGCTCAAGCAGCCAGAGAATGGTTAAGTCAAAATAGATACATCAAAATAGATACATTTTAAAGTAGTGTATTAAGGTAGGAGGATGTTTGAAAAGTGCTTTTTTAGCGTTATCAGGTTAAATATCCTCTAAATCCCCTTTTTAGGGGGTATTTTAAATGTTTTACCCCTTTTTAAGGGGACTAGGATAGATATTTTTTCAAACATACTCTAACAATGGATACTTGCGAGAAATTATTTTCAAGTATTGGGGTAATTTTTAGTTAAAGATTTAACATTTTTTACTAAGCTAAAACATCATAATTTACTGGCTTAACCAAGTTACCTAAGCAGTTTTTTATCGCCTCTTCCTCAAGCTTACCTTTTGCTCTAATTAATTGTTGCCAAGATGTCTACGATACTAACAAAGTGCGATCGCATTCTCCCCTTCACCACTGCAATGCGATCGCCTAATCTTCTTCTGAGTGCGATCGCTACGTTATCAACGAGTTAGGCAAATCGTCCAAACTCTTGTTAACTTTCGCCTTCTGGTTAAAACTAGCCCAGTATCGAAGAGCAACTGACCGCTTCAGTCTCCGATGTTTGGGTTCCAAGCTTCCGTACCAATCAGCAGCAAATCTTCCAGCGTCAGAGTACGATTCTCAGTTGGGTGTTCGGGTTTAAGAACGTCTAAGAGTATCCACAAAATATCAGGTGCTGGTTTATTCAGGTTTCCATTCTCGATTCTCGAAATGGCTGCAATGCTCACCCCAAGAACCTTAGGCAATGGCTCTCCCAACCCTTCATAGAAGCGAGCCTCATACTCCTTCGTCTGTTCGCTCAACTTGTGGACACTCAAGCCTTTCGCTTCCCGACAGGCTCGTAAGAAGTTGCCCATCTGCCGCAGCCCTTCATCCGTAAACCTTCGTCTCAACGACTCTCTCTTCCTTCTTACAGGTAAAACCGCTAGTAATCGTCTTTACTGCCTAAAACTAAGCTATCATTCCCTACTTTGCGACTATTCGTTTCAAGTTAGTAACTTGAATCATTTTATGTTACAATGTATAAAGAGGGTTCAATTTTTAACCTTCCAGTAATCCCCCAACAAAGTCATATTTCCAGCTCATAGCTGCCGGAAATAAAGCTGGATGAGTGCTGTTTGTGCTAGCGACAAGGCTCGCACGCCTGTACCCATCTACCCAATCAAATATCTATGAACAAATCCAAAGCAACAGAAGCACTGCGAGTAGCACCGGGAATTGCTGCCATCAAAGCAGCACTGAACCAAAGGGGCGATCGCACCTGCTTTCCTCCATAAATAGCCCATCTGGACTGTCTGGGTTACAGATAAAACACCAATACTAGCTGGCATTTCAGCGCACTCCCATTCACAGATGGGGACTGCACTCGCAAAAGAACGATAGCGATCGCCACACCCTTATCGCCATCCTTCAAAGCACATTCATCAAAAAACCCTAGGTATCATCGGGAAAATTTTATGACCTACTTTAACCAGCTTCACCCTTGGTGCCTAATGCGTCGCGTACCCAAGTTGCAATCCTCGGTTGTTGCTCGTTTTCGCCGCCGCTGTGACGCAGAAGCCCATCAGCGAGTCCTCCAACGCTTGGGTTCAACCGAAAGCTACAACATCGTTTTCGACGTGGCAGCAAAAGCTGCCGAAGTTACGACCTAAATAAAATCACCTCAAAAAACTCTCATCATCACTTCAGTTGATGTATAGAGTTTTATTTTGCTAACAGGATAGAACGCCAGCGTTCTATCCTGTTTTTTCATTAGAGGATTAGCCAACCATCACCGAAGCAGAGTCGCGGCGGACAATTCACTTGATAATTCACTTGATAGAGTTCACGCAACACTCCTAGATACACTGGACGTTAATTTCGACAGGGCTGGATGCTTGAACCCGACAGCCTGCTCAACAACATCAGCAGCTCGCTTCACGCCGCCTGATTGACGGATATCCTGTTGGAGCCGAAATGCATTATTTGAGTAAGAATCCTCCGTAAGCACTCGTTGAATCGCGCCTCGCAACCTAGAAATGCTCAGACCGTCTGAAGGAACCACCTCACCCGTACCCGTCCATTGGATTCGCGCTCCAGTCCCCGGTTGTTCATAGGTGATGGGGATAGCAACTAAAGGAACCCCGTGGCTGAGCGAATCGAGTACTGTGTTCAGTCCCCCGTGCGTGATGGTTAACCTTGCTTTAGAAATCAATTCCATCTGAGGGGCATACTCTACAACCAGCGGCGAACCGGGCATCCTTTCAACCGCTTCTACATTCATCCCACCTCCATAAGAGAGAACCAGTTGAACATCCAGTCCAACGCAGGCTTCTGCAATGCAGGAGAAAATTTCCTGCTTGGTACTCTGCACAGTCCCCAGCGAAGCGTAAATTAGGGGCTGTCCGGTCAACCGTTCATAGGGAAAGGGAATTGTTCGCGGTGACGCATTACGGAATGGCCCAGTGTAATAGAAGTTTTCTGGCAGGTTGGCGCAGGGAAAATCAAAAGCAGCAGGCTGTTGGCTGATTTGGGCAAGTCGAGAACAGGAGAGACTGAAGCCTTGTTTCAGGGGCAACTTCCACGCTGCGCGATATTCATTGAGAGCTTTCTGAATCGGCTCGCTATTGCGATCTAATAGGTAATAAGCAGCTAGATTGCGAAGACGCGCCCACCAGGTATTCTGGTAGCTCCAACCCATAAAAAAGGGGGGAACATCTGCCTGTCGGCGGATAGCTTGGGCGCAGCACACAGTAATAAAAGGGATATTGAGGGATTCAGCTACAACTTCACCCGCTGGTTCAAGCTGATCCACCAGCAGTGCTTCAATCCCCGCCGCTTGAATGGCATCGGGGGCATCTTGGCAAAACATTTCACTCACCTGCTGGCACAAGGTGACTGAATAACGGAGTGACTCTAGACGGCTCAATTGAGCGAGTTGCGCGAAGGACTCCGCAAGAAATCCGGGTCGATAAATCCCCTGCCCAATCGGATAAAAGTTTAGCCCTTCTGAGCGTACAGATGCCTCTAGATCCGGTATTTGCAGGAAAGTGACGCGATGACCGCGTTGTTGCAATTCTCGTCCCAACGCTGCCAAGGGGTTCAAATGACCTGAAAAAGGCGGGCAAATTACACCAAAGTGAGTCATGGGTCGGCTTAGATAGAGTTTTAATAATGAAGCGGTCTATTTAAAGCTCCTGCAAGCACGCCACGCATAAGGCTCAGACCCTATCCTCATAAAGCGGAGGTAATCTTACTTATTAGCAAGCAATCCTGCCTTTTTTTAGGAAACCCACGGTATGAACGCACTTCTTTTAAGCCTTGTAAGCAAAGACAACTTCCTGGTATCTCTACTGAGGGTTTTGGTTTTAGGTCAGCGTTATCCAGTCAGGGAAAAATACAAAAAGTAATCAACATAAGTAAGCCTCAAGAGCAACCAGTCGGTTAACTGATGATGCTACTTAGGAGATTAAAATCATAAGACTGGGAGCTTCTAAACCAAAATCAATAACAGGAGCGCAGAACCGGATAAAATAGACCTATTGGCTTCGGGTATTAAAAAAATCAGAGAAATAATCCCTTGTTAGCCTGTTAGTAACTAAAGTACCTGCTACTAATTCACTTCTACTTCTAGCTAAAGAATGGTAGTCCTGTTAAGTTAAATTGTAACTTTAAACACTAAAATTATTTGTAAACAAAAATTTACTCAAACTTGTGTAATGTCGGCTTAAGAGGAAGGAATCTGCTCAATATGAATGGCGGCTTGCAAAGTTAACTTACCTGCCACTACATCAATCTGCTGAAATTGCCGTGACATCCCTTTTTTGTCAAAGTCACGCAGGCTTAAAACTTCGCTCACTTGTGCGACCAAAACATCTGTTAGTTGTGGTGGGAGTTCCTTCCCCTCTAAATAATTCACATCTTGGAGGACAATTTCTTGCCCATTAGCCCCGATACGAGGTGTAGCTGTGAAGGCAAGTTGCTGAACTTGTCCAGTTTTATCCAGAATTAGCTCGGACTTCAAAGCTATATTGCCGTCTGATAGTAGAGAAAAGTTTACTTTTTGGATATGAATTGATAGTTTTTTATTCTCAATAAAAATTTTGCTTTGGTGCAGATGTTTCTGAAAAGATTCAGAATTGAAGGCATGGGTAAGATTCTCTTCACTGATAACAACGCGAAGTGTTCCTTCAGAAGGCTGGGTTAATTTGATTTTGCCGATTAGGGCAAGACGAGGCTTGACACTAATCCGATTAATTTCTATTTGTAATTCTTCCGATGGCAAAAACTTTTGTATAACTAGACCATTGATATTAATAGCGATAAAATCAACTTCCCCACGGGCAAGTTTGCTTAGATCCGTCTTGATATGAACTTTTAATTCTTCTACTATTCCCAGTTGGCTTGCCAGCGCCATTTCTGCTAGCTTGTTAAGCGTTTGTTCTCCCAATCCAGCTTTATCTTGGGTCACGCTACTTCTCCTACTGCCCTATCACTGCTCAATCTAGGCAATTTGCTTAAAAGAGTGTATCTACCTGATGGCAGAAGCAATGCTAGGACTACAGTTTTAGATAGCGAATAAGCCGATAAAGTGGTGATTATTGGGTTATTGAGACTTTTTAGAAATTCAATTTAATCGTAGATTGCGGGAGCAGTAGAATTTTAGGAATCAGGTCTATTTGTAACCTTCCTGCCGCTGTCAAAAATTGTGACAGCAGCAGTGGAAAGCCCACGAACTGCCGCAAGCCGGGGCTTTCCACTGCTGACAAAATCATCCTGGGAATGTACTGTATCAACAACACGCGATCGCGATTGTGCTAATTGTGCTAAGAAACCTCCGCTTTTTTGAGTGTAAAAATATACACTCAGGCGGTTCAGCCTCCAGACAGACGAGAGACAGCGTTTGTCGCTTTAAAGTAGCGGAGGTAATTGATAGCTTTGCGAGGCATCGTGCGTTCGATGAAGGTGTTGCCGAAGGTACCGCGCCCATTTTTCCTGCTAGCTTTAGTTCTCGTTGTCATCAGCGTTTTGGCTTTTCAAATTGAGCTAGCGATTCCCGCAACACCTAGCCGCTACAACACCTTGACACCCTTCACGAAGCCTGCACCGCAGGAGATCGGTTCCTATGATGTGTTGGGATACGCGATCGCCAAAGACGAAGCAGAAAGCCTGTTGCAAACGGAGGAAGGGCGCAAGCAACTTTCACCGGAGAATGGGGCAGTTGCGGTTACAGAAGACTTAATTAAGCTGGGACGTAAAGCTTTTTACTCAGAAACTTTTAAAGATCAGGTGTTTCAGACCGATGTTGTCGGGGCGCTGAATGGCCCAATCAACCTGGTGACGATGACGAAAGCGATCGCGCGACTAGGAGGAAAACATACCACCAACCTCCAGATTCCCATCGATAAAGATGTCACCATCGGCAGGAGAACTTTTACCGCCGGAACCTTGCTGAACACCGGAATGGACGTGCCTGCTGGTTCAATTCTGCCCTTGGGAATGCGTACCAGCATTGAGAAGGGTAAGGTTCGAGTCGGCATCACCTGCGCCTTGTGTCATGCAGCAATCGATAGCAGAAGTGGGCGCGTTATCGAAGGTGCGCCGAACAACGATGTCGATCCCGGCTTAGTCTTGGCAATGGCTACCAACTCCGCCGCCATGTTTCGCCAGACGGGTGTGAATCCCACTAAACTTCCCTTAGGCGATCGCACTTACATCAACGCTGATGGGGAAATCGCCCGTCTCCCAGATGCCAAAGCCGTAGAAGATGCCGTCGATGCCGATTTGCTCAGTTGGCCTCCGGGGAACTTTGATTCTACCGGCAACATGGTCAACAATCCCTCCCAAAATCCTTCCTCCTATACCCACAAAGCTTGGCCCTACGGCTGGAGTGGAAACGCTGCCATTGGCTGGTTTCACGGACTGACTACCCTCAACAGCAACGTTCACGGCACCAATTCCGACGCCACAACCGGGGCTGATTCCAGCCAAGCGTTACTAAATATTGACAAAGAGACCTATTTGGGAATTCTTTTTCAAAATTCAGCCACTCAAGCTTTCCGGTTGCCAGAAGGTGCAAAACCATCAGAATTCTTTGAAAAAATCGATCCCACACCAGGGGAACCGGGAATGAACCAGGTAATTAAGATGCCTGGATACCCGAAAGGTTCGCCTTTTATTTTGGATGGGTTGATGGCAAACTCGCCCGGATTCCCGGTCGGCGAACAACTTAACGGAATGTCAGCTTTTCAGAATAGCTTGGCACCGCCACCCGTTCAAACTGCTAGCACAGACACCCTGAAGCGGGGTGCAGCAATCTTCTCAAAAGCTGGTTGCGTTGAGTGTCATAGCGGACGCTACTTCACCAACCATGAAGTAATCGCAGCCGATGAGATTGGAACTCAGCCCTCACGGGGTCCGGCGCAGGCACCCTTTGCCCGCATCTTGATAGCACCCCAAACCTATCCCAGTAACGTCCCAGTGCCCTTGCCGCCCGATCCGCCGGTGCTATCAGTACCGACCGATATTACGCCACAGCGATCGCTAGAATTAGCCTTTGCCATCAGCAACCCAGCCGGTGGTTACAAGGTACCTAGCTTAATTGGACTTGCCGTAACTGCACCTTATCTCCATGATGGCGGTGTGGCAGCTAGTTCCGAAGCACTGAAGCGAGATAAAGACGGCTTTAGGGTTGCCGATCCCAATCAACTAGGCATGGCAGGTACGTTGCTTAACAATATCCAGCCCGATCCCAGCGCAAGTTTGCGAGTGCTGCTGGATCGCAACCTGCGCGAAACAACGGTAGCCGCTAACCGAGCGAATTCTGACTTACAACAGTCGAATGTAGACGGCAGCGGACACGCTTATTGGGTAGACACCGAGGCAGGTTTCACTTCCCAAGATCAGACCGATATCATTCAATTCCTCCTCTCGTTGGATGATGACCCGGAAGTGCTGCCAGCGGTAGCCTCAAATTAGCGATCGCGTTTTTTCTTCGTCCCGATTCAGGGGCTGAAAGGAGCGAAACGAGAATCAAAGCAGAGAAAATCCCGCTTTAAAAAGGGGGACAAATACAACCAAAATCCAAAGGTAATACAACCATGACAGTGCAAGGCGTAATTTTAGATATCGATGGTACGCTGGTTCTGAGCAATGATGCCCATGCTCAAGCTTGGGTTGAGGGATTTGCAACGTATGGTTATGACGTACCCTTCGAGAAAGTTCGACCGCTGATTGGAATGGGTGGCGATCACGTCATCCCAGCAATGGTGCCAGAATTAAATGACGAAGACGGAGATGGGAAAGCCGTTTCTCAGAAGCGTCGAGAACTAATGGTCAACCGCTTTGCACCAACACTGTCTCCTACAGACGGCGCAAGAGACCTGATCTTGAAAATGCAGGAGGCTGGATTAAAGCTGATTATCGCTACCTCTGCATCAAGTCAAGAACTCTCCCCGTTGCTGAAAGCCGCACAAGTTGACGATCTACTGGATGAAGCGACAACTTCTAGCGATGCCGATGCCTCTAAACCAGCACCAGACATCGTGGAAGCAGCATTGAAGAAGATGCAAATGGAACCCAATCAAGTAGTGATGATTGCCGATACTCCCTACGATATTGAATCTGCAAATAAAGCTGGTGTGGGTGTAATTGCGGTGCGTTCTGGTGGCTTTGACGATAATCAACTCAAGGGTGCGATCGCTATCTACGATCACCCCGCCGATCTATTAGCCAATTATGACAATTCTCCCTTGATCTAAACACGGTAAGGTCTGTTTTTTTTCAACTCCCTACATTTAGTGAAAAGGCAGTAACGAATTCCGTTACTGCCTTTTTACTTGCTTTTTTACGATTGTGTGCAACTTCTAGTTGCTAAGAGCTTTAGCTTACCAGCCGCTACTTTCCTGGTCTGCCGGATCGCCGTAAGGATCTTCGCTTGCGGGACGAACATCTCCGAACTGCCCTTGGTAATCTGCTGGATCGCCGTAGGGATCTTCGCTTGCAGGACGGACATCTCCAAACTGCCCTTGTCCGAACTGCCCTTGGTAGTCTGCCGGATCGCCGTAGGGATCTTCGCTGGCGGGACGAACATCGCCAAACTGCCCATAATTTCCTGGATCGCCGTAGGGATCTTCGCTAGCGGGACGGACATCACCAAACTGCCCTTGGTAGCCAGGATCGCCAAAGGGATCTTCACTCGCGGGGCGCACATCGCCATACTGCCCATATTCTGCCGGATCGCCAAAGGGATCTTCGCTGGCGGGGCGGACTTCCCGATCGTCGTAGTTGGTCGCGTCTTGGTCGTTACCAAGCAAGGCATCCTGCATCTTTCTGATAAACCCATCTACCATGATTTGTCTCCTTTTTCAATTACTGTGTGAAACGGCTATGTAGAGAGTACAGATTGATTCCTCATTGCCGTTGTGGATCTTGGCGTTTTTATAGCTGGTCCGGCGATCGCATATCTGCAACCCAGAGATAGCAGCGCTTACTGTGCTGGAACCGGAACCGGGGCATCAGCTTCAGCCAGTCCCCTCAGGTCGCGCCCTGTGGGTCTGTTGTTATAGCCCTGGAAGTCACGATACTGCCGTGCCTCCTCTTCCGAAACTTGAATTCCTCCGGGTGGCGGCGTTACCCAGTGAGGCCGATTTTGGGCATCCCGGTAGTAGACACGACCGTTCTTAGAAAGGTAGTATTTCCCCTGCGCCCCCTGCTGTTGCTTGTTCTTATTCTTGTTGTAAAGATAGTAAAGTGCCGCCGCTCCCGCCAAAGTGATTGCCACTTTCTGACCCGTTGATAATCCTTTCTTGGCTTGGGGTTGGTTGGTGGGGGGAGGATTTGTCACTGTTCCACCCCGCGTATCGTCAACAGGTGGCGGTGGAGTGTTAGTCTGCGACTCACCGCAAGCATTTAAAAACGGAACCATTAGTAACGCTGAAAGCAGCAGCGCCATTGGGCGTAAAAATCTTTGACGCTGTGGGGCTATTGTATTCATCAATTTCCTGTTCTCCCTCCGTTACAGGATGTCTTGTTATGACGCACTCATGAGGAAAACTTGCACTATTCCAAAAACACTTTTTTCTTCAATAAATTTCCAACAACAAGTTTAGAAATTGAGTATTTACCGCTGACCGACAACAGCACAAGTCAGTGTTTTTGTTTCCACCCAATCATGAGGCAAGTTAAGAATAATTCCCTACAGCTCTGGATAGAATTTTGAGTAAAGGCTTCATCCAAGAGGAATAGACACGACAGCCATTTACCAACTCGGTCAGCTTCGGAAGAAAGGAGAAATACACAAAAATTAGCCCTACGTATTGCTTATAAGCATTGCTTATAAAGATAGGGTTTGCCTCTTTTTATGGGCTTTCTGAAAGTATTCTTTCTTAAGGTGATAATCGCTCAATTACCCAGTTGCCATCGTCACCACGTCGATAGTGCAAGCGATCGTGCAGCCGACTCGGACGCCCCTGCCAAAACTCAATTGTTGTAGGAATGACTCGAAAGCCTCCCCAATGGGGCGGTCGAGGAATTTCCCGATTTTCATATTGCTCTTTGAGTTCCTGCAAGCGTTGCTCAAGTATCTCGCGGTTTTCAATGACTTGGCTTTGCTGCGAAGCCCAAGCCCCCAATTGGCTTAAGAGCGGACGGCTGTGAAAATAAGCTTCTGATTCAGCATCTGAAACCTTCTCCACTTGCCCCTCAATCCGCACTTGGCGTTCCAGTTCCGCCCACCAGAAGACTAAGGACGCCCACGGATTGACGAGAAGTTGTTGTGATTTTTGACTCTCGTAGTTCGTGTAGAACACAAAGCCTTGTTCGTCGAAGTCCTTGAGCAACACCATTCTGGCGCTAGGCTTGCCATCAGCCCCAACGGTCGCAACAGTCATGGCATTGGGTTCGAGAAGCTCAGCTGCCCGTGCTTGGTCAAACCAGGTTTTAAATTGTTGAAAGGGATTGGGGTCGCTATCCGCTTTGCTCAGTCCAAATCGGGTGTAATTTTTACGCAGATCGGCTACGCTTGTATCCATCTTTATATTTTTTCAATCCCTAATTTAAGTATTTTAAAGTCTTGCTTGACCCCAGTTTTCATACATCCTACAAAAAAATTTATCGCTTGCGGCTATATTCATAGACTTTAGACTTTAGACTGGCTATGGGTTAGAGTGTAAAGTCTAGCCAGTCGTTCTACGAGTACCCAGGGAGCCACTGCTACAGGTTGTGAGTGCGATGCGCCGTTCAGCCAATCTTCAACGCCTGCTGATTCTCGGTTTGACCGGCCCGATTGTGGCTTTAAATATCTGGGTTCTGTCCCAGATATTTCGCTATTTTGAGCATTTAATTACCATCCTCACCATTTCGGCAATTCTGGCTTTTTTACTCAATTACCCGGTGCGGGTGTTAGAGCAGATTCGCTTCAAACGGACACAGGCGGTAATTATCGTTTTGGTGGTGACTTTAGCGGTGCTTGTCATTTTGGGCGTGACTCTTGTCCCGATATTGGTAGATCAAACGACTCAACTGTTCAAAAATATTCCAGATTGGTTAGAGGCAAGCAATCAAAATTTAGATCAGTTGGACGCCTGGACAAAAACTCGTCGTTTGCCTTTGGATCTCAAAGGGTTTAGCCGTCGCGTCAGTTTTCGGATCGAAAACCAAGCGCAAGCTCTAGCAAGTCAGGCGTTTGGCGTGGCACTAGGGACGTTGACAGGATTAATCGATGTCGTGTTTGTGGTGGTGCTGGCGTTTTATATGTTGCTGTATGGCGATCGCTTGTGGAAGGGTTTGTTTAATCTCCTTCCGTCTCAGATCGGTCTGCCGTTGAGCGAATCCCTGCGGCTAAACTTTCAGAATTTTTTCATTACGCAAGTCCTCCTAGGACTGTTTATGATGGCAACGCTGACGCCAATCTTTTTGACTCTGAACCTGCCGTTTGCGCTCTTGTTTGGTTTGTTAATTGGGGTTGCCGAACTCATTCCCTTTATCGGTGCCACCTTGGGGATTGGGATGGTGACGCTTTTGGTGATGCTGCAAGATTTTTGGTTAGCCGTTTGGGTCGCGATCGCATCGATTTTCATGCAGCAGATCAAAGATAACGTCCTTGCTCCTAAGTTAATGGGCGATTTCACCGGACTTAATCCAATCTGGATCTTTATCGCTTTATTGATCGGAGGTCAGATAGCGGGACTGTTGGGAGTTCTCGTGTCCGTGCCCCTCGCGGGTACGATTAAGGACACTATCGATACCCTCCGCCTTTTGCGTCAGCCTTCAGTTGTGACGACAGAGACGGTTTCCCGAAACCCTAATGACATCTGAAGGATTATCAGAATAAATACCGCCCTAAAAGCTATCAGCACTACAAACCAAGCAAAGATGCGCTTGGCAACTCAAAAAAGATTCTGCACGATCCCCAATATTGGTTGGTGTGTGCCATTCCAAAACTTTTATTGTTGTTCGATGAGGAGAAATCGGCTTCTACTTGTCATACGAAATAAGCGCGATCGCTCTTGCACTCAGACAACATTAACAGGTACCCCTTTTGGGTTCAAGATTTTCTCAAAACTGGCGAGTGTATGCACTTGGCGTAGACGTAGAGTAGGATAGGTGAGACTCAAATCCTTCTCATCCTTAAATAGGGAATTCATCTCGTTCTTCCTTGTAAAATTGGCAAGGGATCTGCATTGTTTAGGAGTTCATTGATGCGACAGATTAATTTTTTGCTGATCTTCGCGGTGTTACTAGCGCTAGTTTTATTCAGCTTAGAAAATACCGAACCTGCCGCCATTCAAATTGTTCAAGGTGTCGAAGTACAAGCGCCCTTGTGTATTGAACTGATTCTGGCGATGGGTCTTGGAGCTGTCTTAGCGTGGATTTTTAGTATCTGGGCGCGGTTGCTGCGAAGTCTAGAATCTGGAAAACAATTGCGTCAGATGCGTGCCAAAGACGAGCGCATCCAAGAATTAGAGGAAAATATTGAACACTACAAGGCAGAAATTGAAGAGAGACAAAGTCTGCCCTTAAACGCGACCCTCCAGACTGAAAACACAGAGGTAGTTGGAGGGAAGCTAGCAAGTCTCGCGGCAGCAAAAGAACAGGAATCCCTTGCCTAATCAATTTAGCTTCATTTGAGCTTGAGTTTATGCCGATGACCATTGGCCCAGCCCAGGAAGCGATCGCCCTTTTAATCGATTTGGCTCAGCGGGGAGAAATCGACCCTTGGGATGTCCAAGTGATTGAGGCGATCGATCGATGTTTATTGGAATTGGAGAAAGCTGGGGAGAAGCTCTCTGGCACATTTGAAGTAGAGCTGTCCCAATCCGGGCAGGCGTTTCTGTATGCGTCCATGCTGGTATTGCTCAAGGCGGATACCCTGTTTTCGCAATCGCTCCCAGACAATCTCGAACCCACTGAGGACGAGCTGGACGACACCGCCGCCGATCCCAGACAATTGCCAACGCGGTTGGAGCGCCATTTGCGACGCCGAGGGACAGCAATGCCTCCCCAAACTCGTCGCGTAACCCTACACGAATTAATCGAACAGCTACAGCAAATAGCCACGGTACTGGAAGAAAAACCTGCTGGCCCAAACGCGATTAAAGACCCAAGTTACCGTTCCCAGTCTCGTTCCCAAACCGCCCGCGCGATCGCTGCCCTCGCTCACCAAGAAAATCTGACCGAAACCGCAGCTCACCTAGATCGGTTTTTGAGCAGTCATTGGTCCCAAATGTCCCCCGGTCAGGATTGGCTGGAATTAGACCAGCTGTTAGAGTTATGGGCAGGGGTAAAACAACGGTCAGCACCGTTAAACGCGCATCAATTGCCTGAAGAGGTGGAGACTGCGCCGAAACACAATGACCGAGTGGGAGTTTTTTGGGCGCTGTTACTCCTGTCTGCTCAGTCTAAGGTAGAGTTAGCCCAAGAGGAGTTCTACCAAGACCTAAAAATCCGAACGCTGTAGCGATGATTCTGTACTGTAACAGGGGCGCATTCAGTTCCTGCCGGTATGTTGATTAAACGCTAGGGTGAGAAACATCTAGAATATCGACAAGGTCAATCGACTAAAATATTTGACCAGCCATCCCTTGCCTCCAGTGAAGGGATGGGATACAGCTAAATTGCACGAAAACAAAGTGGCCTAGGTTGAGGAAAAAATATTCATGAAAGCCATGATTCTGGCGGCTGGTAAAGGTACCCGCGTTCGTCCGATTACCTACACCATTCCCAAACCTTTAATTCCCATTCTGCAAAAACCAGTGATGGAGTTCTTGGTGGAACTACTCAGGCAGCATGGGTTTGACCAGATCATGGTCAATGTCAGCCACCTTGCTAACGAGATTGAAAGCTATTTCCGGGATGGTCAGCGTTTTGGGGTGCAAATTGGCTATTCCTTTGAAGGCCGGATTGAAGAAAATGGCGACTTGATCGGCGAAGCGGTCGGTTCTGCTGGCGGGATGCGTCGCATCCAAGATTTTTCTCCGTTTTTTGATGACACCTTTGTGGTGCTGTGCGGAGATGCGTTGATCGATTTGGATCTGACCGCAGCGGTGAAGTGGCACAAAGAAAAAGGCTCGATCGCGACGATTGTGATGAAATCAGTGCCACAGAATGAGGTTTCCAGTTATGGAGTCGTCGTCACCGATGAAGAGGGACGAATCAAAGCCTTCCAAGAAAAACCATCAGTGGAGGAAGCGCTCAGCACCAATATCAATACCGGGATTTATATTTTCGAGCCAGAAATCTTAAATTACATCCCTTCTGGCGAGGAGTACGATATCGGGGGTCAGTTATTCCCCAAACTGGTAGAAATGGGTGCGCCTTTCTACGGAATCCCGATGGACTTCCAGTGGGTGGATATTGGCAAAGTGCCAGACTACTGGCAGGCAATTCGCAGCGTGTTACTGGGAGAAGTCAAAAATGTGGCAATTCCCGGACAGAAAGTGGCTCCCGGTATTTATACCGGATTAAATGTAGCGGTGAACTGGGACAAGGTTGACATCACAGGCCCAGTCTACATTGGTGCCATGACACGCATTGAAGATGGAGCCAAGATTGTCGGTCCCACCTACATCGGACCCAATTGCTGGGTGTGCAGCGGTGCCAAGGTGGAAAATAGCGTGATTTTTGAATACTCCCGCCTAGGCCCAGGAGTGCGCTTAGTCGATAAGCTGGTGTTCGGACGTTACTGCGTGGATAAGACAGGTGCCACGATTGATGTCCAAGCCGCCGCCCTCGATTGGCTGATTAACGATGCTCGTCAAGTTCTGCCCTCTAATCCGCCAGCAGAACGGCAAGCGATCGCCGATCTGCTAGGGATGGAAGCGATTTAAATCATCGGTCAGCGGTCATTGGGAAATGGGTAGTGGGTCACAAGTGGATTCTCTACCCATTTCTCATTACCCATCAGGACGACAGATAAGTGTACCGACTGAGACTCTGCTCGTAGTTTTGCAGCAATCGCTGGGATTCCTGAATGGTAATGCGCTTATCCATAAGCGCTTGTTCGCATAGCCGACGAATCTGCTCAATCAGATCCTCAGAATCGTACTGTACGTAACCCAAGACTTCCTTCATGGTGTCACCTTTGACGACATGTTCAATCCTGTAAGCCTTGGGCGTCAAATGAATGTGAATCGTGTTGGTATCGCCAAACAAGTTGTGCAGATTGCCCATAATTTCCTGGTAAGCTCCATTCAAGAACATCCCCAGGTAGTAGGGTTCGTCAGGCTTCAGCGTATGCAGTTCTAAAACCGACTTGACATCTCTGAGGTCGATAAACCGATCGATTTTGCCATCGCTGTCGCAGGTGAGGTCTGCCAAAATTCCCCGCCGTGTTGGTTCCTCATCCAGCCGATGAATCGGCATGATGGGAAACAGCTGGTCAATTGCCCAACAATCCGGCGCTGATTGGAAGACAGACAGGTTGATATAGTAGATGGAAGCCATAATTTTTTCTAGGTCTTCCAGTTCGTCGGGAACGTATTCCTGCTTCCTGGTAATCGCTAGAATTTTTTCACAACAAGCCCAGTAAAGACGCTCGGCTCTGGCTCGTTCGGTGAGGCGCAAAATCCCCAAATTAAATCGGCTGATGGCTTCTTCTTTGAATTGAGCGGCGTCGTGGTATAGCTCTTGGAAATTCTCTTCGTTTATAGATTGGTAGGTTTCCCAGAGGTAATTAATAATCGGAGATTCACCCTCTTTTGGGGGTTCGGGTGCCCCAGATGGGACATCGCTGGTGCCGAGAACATCAAAAATCAGCACCGACTGATGGGAAGCGATCGCTCTCCCACTCTCGCTAATCAGTGTGGGAACGGGTAACTGGTGTTCGGCACAAGCTTCCTTCAACTCTGCCACGATATCGTTGGCATAGTTCTGCATATTGTAATTTTTGGAAGCATAGAAATTGGTTTGAGAGCCGTCGTAATCCACGCCCAAACCGCCGCCGACATCGAGATATTTCATGTCAGCCCCCAGCTTGGCTAACTCGACGTAAATCCGGCTAGCTTCTTGGATGGCATCTTTGATGACGTTGATCGCAGAAATCTGAGAGCCAATGTGGAAGTGCAACAATTGCAGCGAATCCAGCAAGTCAGCGTCTCGTAATTCGTTGACCGCGTGAATGATTTCGGGAATGGTCAAACCAAATTTAGCGCGATCGCCCGTAGATCCTCCCCAGCGTCCCACGCCTTGGGTACTCAGCTTTGCCCGGATGCCCAAAATTGGCTTAATGCCCAACTGACGGCTGGCTTCAATACACAGCTGTACTTCTTCAACCTGCTCTAAAACGATCAGCGGCGTTTGCCCCAGTCGAGACGCTAACATCGCCGTTTCGATGTATTCTCGGTCTTTATAGCCATTGCAGATGAGTAATGCCCCAGGCGTATCCAACATTGCCAAAGCAATCATCATCTCTGGCTTCGAGCCAGCTTCCAAGCCAAACTGATGGGGTTTACCAAACCGCACCAAATCCTCAACCAAGTGCCGCTGCTGGTTGCACTTGACCGGAAAGACGCCTTTGTAAGTACCGGAATAGTTGTAACGCGCGATCGCTTTCGCAAAACAAGCATTTAATCGCTCAATCCGGTCTTCTAAAATATCTGAAAAGCGAATCAGCAGTGGTAGCCCCAGATTGCGCTGCTTCAGGGCGTTGACCAGTTCAAATAAATCTAGAGACCCACCGCGCTCTCCCTTGGGAGAAACTGTAACGTGACCGGCTGCATTAATCGAAAAGTACGGTTGACCCCAACCTTCAATCCGATACAGGTTCTCACTGTTTTCTATTGACCAGGATTGGGGCAAGCTTTCACGGCTTAGCCGAGTTAAAGCCATATCATGTTTTTCCCGTCCTGCATTTCTCCGGGCAAGGGCACCGGAGGTGCCACGGCGATTCGATGAACTTTGTGCCACAATTTCTTCTTCTGATGGCTCTTCTTCAATTGCAGGCGTAAACTGCTCGCCCATTTTTTTATCTATCCTCCCTGTGCCCTGTCGAGTAGCTAGTCTATCGCATTCATTTATCATAGGCAGGTGTCTTGTCTTGAATCAGTACCTGCGGTTGGATGTCTGCTTAATCCCATTGTTACCAAAATTTGTATTTGGGGATTGGGGATAAGTAATTCTCTGCTTTGAGAACTCTGAAATCTCCAAAATCTCTGGTTCTTGGCTGCCACAATCATCTCTTTGTCCGGGTTACTATATTTTCTTTTTTGGAAGATCGCAGGCAATTTTTGCTAAAATCTGCCTCTAGTGAGTTATACCGAGTTTTTCAAAATTTGATAAAACTTTGATATAAATTACCCAATATCAATCAGCCGTGCTAGTTGAGGGCGTTCAATGCTCAATCAGCCCGATAAGCCTCCTATACAGCGCTTTAGCCTTGTTTTCCTGTACCAGATGGTTCAGAAGTACCCACTCGCCTTTTGGGGCGGTTTGTGGGCGTCCATGATTACCATCGCAGCAGTAGCAGCGCTAGGTCTATTTAGTACAGGCCCCATCGAGCAGGAGGAATCTAAATCTGTTGAACCGATGCCTGCCGAAACGACGGTTCCAGAACCAGAAACATCACTACTGCCAAGCTTCACAACCAGTCAGCCATCTGGAACCCCATTGCCAGGTTTTACAGCGGTTCCGGAAGTTCCGGAAGCTCGAAAGCAACAGGAAGTGCCACGGTGGTTGTATGGTGCGATCGCCTTGGGCTTTGTCACTGGAACGCTTTTGATAGCGCTAAACCTGAGTCGTTCACCGCAGCGTAAATCTCTCAAACGATCAAAGCCGACTGCAAGCGTCCGCAAAAAACAACGCCGCCCGACTCAAAAGCAAAAGCGTCGTCCCATGCCGCCACAACCGGCAGAAGGCTTCTCTAAACCTCAAGAAGTGCCCCTAATGATGACAAATTATGGGATGACTGAGGTAACAGTGGTACCTCCAGAAGAAAATCATCCTCTGGATTGGGGCGAGGATAGTCTGGCAGAAATTATGGATCTGCGAAAGCGACAGTCTCTCTCTGCGTTGCTCAAAAAGTAATTAGTATAAAAGTTTTGAGTTTTGAGTTAGAAAAAAATCCTTAATTCAAAACTCAATTTTTTTTACTAATTACTAAAATTCAACGTGCAAGTAAATGTTTTTTCGGGAATTACTTTTGACTTGTCGAAAGTAGCGATCGCCAATCTTTAATTGCTTTTTCTGTCCAGAGCCAGTTTTTACTCAGGGCTTCCGGTTGGAAGTTAACCGGGTCTTCTGAGATCGCCTTTTGTCGGAGCTTCCGGGCTTCATCCAAAAGTTTTGCTTGCTTATCAGCAGGTTGAGATGCAGCTAATTTGGTCAGCCCAATTGCTAATCCGGCATAAGTTGTCAAAGCTTCTTGTTGGGCAACCGAGCCAGCAACAGTAGCCTGCTTTTCTTCTATCAAGTAAAAAGCATCAAACCAAATTTGATTAGCACGATCGAGATTCCCTTCTAAGTAATAGGCAAACCCTAAGGCATTCAAATATTTAGCAGACTTAGGTTGCTTTTTGACCGCTTGCTCCCAAAATCGACGGGCATCATCCAAACTGTAATCCTTGCTGCCAGTTTGAACAGACTGCCACGCCAGACGCCCTCTCAGGAAGCTGATGGCTGGGTCATCGATTTTCTGTTTGTTAACGTTGTCAAGCGCTCCTTGGGCTTGCTGTAACGCTCCTCGGTTCAGCAATTCTTCTACAGCCACCCCGGCGGCGGATAAGTTATTTTGACTGAATTGTTCAATGGCGATCGCCGTGACAGTCGGGGTATTGGCTTTCTGGAGATTGACATTTTTGAGATTGGGGCTAGGGAGCGCCGGAAGTGAGGTTGAGGTATTCTCCTGAGAGAACAACAAGTCTGAAGGTTGCGGACGACGTTGCAAGAACCAGAAACCCAAAAGCGCGATCGCCATCGTCGAGCCTAACGCCAGCAAAATCAGTGGGGCACGCTTGACTCGTCGCTGTCCCTTCTTCCCTTCATCACGCTGCCAAAATCGCAGCCGGGGGTTCCCGGCGGCATATCCCAGTAGCGATTCTCCCGATCCCGCGTTTTTCGGTGCTGACTCAGCAGCGATCGCTGCGGCGACAGGTTGGGGGGGTATTTTCGACTCGCTGAGCGGGTGAGCGGCGATCGTTGTCTGATTTTCTCTTTCTACATGTCTGTCCCTTGTCTGGTCTACCTCTGTTTCCCTCTGTGTCTCTGCTGCTACTTCAGGCTTTAGCTGGCGAAACAGATCCGCAACCAAAGCCGAGTCGTCTTCGTAGCCAATATCGTCATACTCCAAATCATCAACCGGATCGGTCCAGTCGGGATCGTCATCCCCGTAGAAGTCATCCTCTAAGGAGTCTAAAGCCTCGTCGGTGGTTAAGAAACCGGATCGAGATCCAGTCGGCGGTGCCGTGAATACCGCTTCTTCCTCCCTAGAGAGAGGATTCAGCATTCCTCCCCAAGCAATGTCTGCCCCAGAAGCGTCAGGCAACTGAAGTCGCTCTGCTTTGGCATTGATGGCATGATGACCTGGTGTCAAGTAACCGTCAAATTCCGGGTGAAGATAGAGGATCGGTAAAGCCCAGTAAAGCTGGCGAGAACCGTAAGTAGAAATTAAACTTTGCCGCGCTCGACTCAGGCTGAGGTCAATCGGATAACCTTGATTCAGATTGCCGTAAAACCGCCGTGCCAAGGTCAAAGCGACTTGATCCGGAATGCGTTCTGCCATCGCCAGCACGCTCTTGATACCGCGTTTGACCAGCGCTTCTGCCAAATTTCCCTCTGCGGCACCGTCGCTGGGAGCTGAAGCGGCGGTATGAGCGCCCCGACAGGAGTTAAACACTGCGAGCTGGATGCCGTTATTGACGAGCAACCCCGCTAAGTCATCTCCGCTTAACATCTCCGTCAGCCCGGTTTGGCGGCTCACGAGGTAGAGATTGCCGCCGTAGGCTCCTTGGTCGCTATGACCTGCATAATGGAAAACTTGATATTGACCTTGTTCCAGCTCGTGGGTCAGCTGCTCCGTACCGGGTTGCTCCAGAACAGTGAGTTGAATTTCGGGTAAGCCATTCCGGGAACGGTGACTCAGTTCTGCTTGCAGGTGGCTGACTTCTTGTTTGAGCGCCAAACTTTCCTGGTCGTTGGGGGCAGCGATCGCCATCAAGATTCGCACCGCCGGTTGATTTGACCCAGAACCTAACGAAACGGTGGGACTTCTCAACCTTGTACTCATCTGGTAGCGGGAGAAGGCAACATCGGTTCCAGTTGCCAACGGGCGATCGCCATCGTGCAATACTTCCCAAGGTAAGCTCAGTAAGCGACTATCTTTTAATCCCAAGCGCAGCCGCAATACTTCTTGCCGATCTTGAGCGATCGCTTGCGCGATCATCCAACTATCTCGCAGCGTCCCTTGGAATAAAGCATCGTACATCTGCTGCCCCAGCGCCACCAAGTTCAGAGAAGATTGGGTGGCTTCTCGGGTCGGGGAACCCGATCGAGAAATATCGCTAGGAGACAAAGCCATCAGCAAAGGGTCATTCATCAGGTGCTTCGCCTGAGCTAACCAATCCTCCACTTGCCACGTTACCTGCTCTTCGGCAAATGGGACGGCACCCGGTGCGGCAACCCATTCTGTCCGCACCCAATATTTACTTTCCCCTAAGGGATTTACAGAGATATGAAATTCCTGAGCCACTGCTACTATGCACTCCTGCTTCAGTTAGAACCTTCTAGCTGCTTTTCTTACCTGGAGGAGGAACTGTTTCCCTTTCTTCCTAGATAGATTCAAGTTACTTAAAGTTTCCATGAAGGGCAGTTTCGTTTTCTTGAACGCTGATGCCGTTGATGGATTCCGGGAAAGGGAGAGAAAATTTCTATTTATTCTAATTTAATCGTTAAATTTACCCCAACTTAATCCGGATAGTTGAGGAATCCTTTAGAAGAGTAGATTGGTAGATGCACCCTGATTGACATCCCCTGGCTCACCGGTTTGAGCCGGGGATTTTTTTTTCGGTTCGTTAGGCGGTGTAAGACTTTCTGGATTTCTCCCGGCTTCAAAGGCGGGTTAGGGGGGAACTGACACAAGTTGCTTGGCATTTCCATCCCTCAACCCCGCGATGGGAGAGCCACTGTGCTAGAAATAACGAGAAGCAGAAGGCAGATTAGCGGTTGGTCATTCGTTAACAGCGAATGACCAACCGCTAATCGCTCATGGCTAATCCGAACTGACTTCCTCAAAAGATTTAACTTCTAGAACCGGGCCAATCATCGCGAAGGTCATCACGTCCTTTCGCACCTCACCTTTGACTTTCACTTTGAGTCCCGATTTGCGTAAATCTTCTGGAGCTTTGTGGAGTTCGTAGGTTTCACCCTCTTGTGTGACTAGCGCCCAGGTGCCTGGACCAAGTCCCTTGCGTTCGATAGTGCCTTCTACGCTGATGCTCATGCTGTTTGCCCTTCTCCTTTGCTGGATAAATAGGCGAGTCCGATACACAGGAGGGCATTAGTAATTAGGAATATCTTAGCGATCGCGCCATGACCTAACCACAACATTGCCGGATCTGCTACGGCACTCACTAATAAACAGGATGCCACGCCCAAGGTCGAGCCGATCGCAAACCACTTCCAACTGCGGTGTCCCAGTAGCAAGGCGATTAATGCAAAAGGAATCAACACGCTGGCGAAGATGGGATTCAATAAACCACTGCCTTGAATCGTATTGCCCAGTTCGGGAATCGAACTGCCCATCATCCGGAAAGGCCACTGAGGAAGATCGAAAATATAGAAGCCGCGCAGGAAGAATAATCCAGAACTCCCGGCAACTAAACCGCTGGTTAGCGACCAACTCCAGCCAAAGGGGAAATAATTCCGCAAGAACCAGGCAAGGACATAAGAACCTAATACCATCGCAATCTTAGGTAACAGTGCCACCGCACCGCCATCAATCCAGAAGCGAGGATTGAGATAGCCATTATCGCGCAACCAGCGGAAGAAGTCGCGGAAGGTAATTTGCCCGCGTACCGCCAGTTTTACAGCCGCAGAAGCATCGAGATGACCAGCCCCAAAGTAGTTGAGAGCGTCATCTGAAATTACCCGTGCCGACTTTTTGAGGACACCCAATACTTCCTCCGGTTCGGTTACGCCAGAGGCTTTCACTAAAGCGGCGACACCGGCAACGTGGGGAGACGCCATACTGGTGCCTTGGAAGGCAGCAAAAGTGGGGATGAGCTTCCCGTTTTCGTCATAACTAATGGTCTCTTGCAGAATCCCACCCGATGGATTTTCTTCGGTGATTGCACCACCAGGGGCTGAGATATCCACACCAGCACCATAGCTGGAGTAAAAGGCTTTTTCACCGGCAGAATCAATTGCTGAAACACCGATAACGTGGGGATATCGAGCTGGGTAGGAGGCAGAATTCTCATTAGAGTTTCCTGCTGCGGCTACGATGACGACGCCTTTGTTGTAGGCATAATCAATCGCTTCTTGCATTACCTGACTTTCGCCACCACCGCCCAAGCTCATGTTAATGACATCAGCACCGTTATCGGCAGCAAATTTGATGGCTTCAGCAATATCGGCAACGGTGCCACCGCCTTCTGCACTCAACACTTTCAAAGGCATAAGGCTGGCTTCGTAAGCAATACCCGCGACGCCATAGCCATTATTGGTGGCTTGGGCAACAGTACCGCCAACGTGGGTGCCGTGCCCGTTGTCGTCGTCTGCTTGGTCTCGGTTGTTAACAAAGTCGTAGCCTTGGACAAACTTGGTATCTTTCAGGTCCGGAACGCGACTGATGCCGGTGTCAATGACGGCAACTGTCATCCCTGCGCCTTTGGTTTCGTCCCAAGCAGATTCTACGTTGATACTCCGTAGGTTCCACTGTTTGCTGTACTCTGGGTCGTTGGGGACTTCCAGAGCTTTGTAGACATAATTCGGTTCAATATATTCAGTTTTTTTGGCTAAAGGCGATTTTTTTAGAGTTTTCAGCAGGTTGCGATCGCCTTTAATGATATACAACTGATCTGACTCGGAAAATTCGCTGTTATACTGAGCGCCAAGCGATCGCACCTGTTCTTGCACCACTTCTGCTGGTACGTCTTCGCGGAAATCCAGCACAATCGAGTCAAACTCACCTTGTGCTGCCAGTCCTTTGAAGTTAAACAGGGCAAAACCTACCCCCAATAAAAACAAGCACGCTATCAAAAGCTTTCTCATATTCACCCGTCTTGTGAGCGCCAGTTTCTCCCCACGATAACTCATGCATCTGCCCCGTGGTGTATTTAGTTTTTAGTTATTAATTTTTGTTTGTTGGAGTAATACCGCTCGTTTGCAGTAATAAGCGATACGAATCAGGCTGCTTGTGGCAAAAGTTCTCTTGAAGCGAAAGAACCCTATTTTTACTCTTACTGAAGGACTTGTGGGTTTTCAGCCGATGAGCGTCTATTTAATACTCAGTTTGAGGTGAGGGAGGCATTCTCTTGTCGTTAGCGGGTTCCTGCGCCTTGACTATTATCGTCCGAGAATCCTAGATTTGGGGGTTCGTAGGTTTGATTTTGTGTAGTATTATTGGGAGTTCTGATGCTAAAGTTCAATTGAATATTGAGCAATTGTAACCCAAATATAAAGATGAATATTCCTGTACATTTTAGTAGTAGATGACTCATAAAATTTTTATCGTTTTGAAATACTTATGATGAAATTATTTTTTTTAAATCAGATCTATTATTCAGTGCTGTAAACTGAATAACATCAAATAATTTTCAATTAAAATCTTATATTAATTAAATACTTAGAGGATAACGTTAACATCAACTTTGGTTGAGCCATACGAAAAATTCGACTAATAGTAAATATTTGATAAATCACTTGTTCGATAATGACTTGAGGTAGATAAATGTGAGATTGCATCTTAGTTTGTTGAATTCGATGTTTTTAATTATGAAGGTTTTATTAAGATTCTCTAGTGATAAAAACCTATAGTGAAATGTGACATTATTGCTGCAAATATTTGCTTGAAATCCCCAAGTTTGAGTGATGGGATTGGCTCACAAAATGTGACTGGCTGTTTCCAGCTTTGTGATCTCGATCGCAGCTAGAAACTGGGTGCAGCGTAATGAGCGCCAAAATACCTACCGATACTGGTAGTTTCGGCTACACCAACCCTTTTACCCCTCTTCAGAAGAACGATGCATTACCCGCCTCTGTTGAAATCATGTAGGGGTAAAGCATTGGCGCAGAAAGATTTGGGTTGAAGTGACTTGTACAAGGCACGAATACTTCACCCTCAAACTGAGAACCCAAGGGCGCATCTGTACGGGAGAAGCATCAGGAAGACAACAAGCTGGGACTTATGCGTAATGCCTCGTTCAGGACAAAGGGGCGGAAGTTGTGAGAGCTTTTATCGAAACAAAGCCAGTGAGGCAGGCTAAATTGAGTTTCCGAAGCGCGAAGCGCCTCTCAAAGAGCTGGGCGGACTTTGTTGGTATTGGTAAGTATTGGTAAAGCCTTATTCAAGCCTTTGGGCAATTTACTCTCATCGGGAAGCTTCTGGAGAAACCTTTCGACGGTTTTAGGCAAATCTAGAGCCAGTATTTATACTTAGCAGATAGCCGAAGGGGAGCTAACCAAGGATAGATGCAATCGTCTGTTAGGCTGCAAGATATCAGAATAGTTAAAGAGCGAAAATCCGACAATGGAAAGAGGTCTGTTGTGGCTGCCCCTACTGGCAGCGTTTATCTGGCTGGCTTGGCAAGGCTGGAATGAGTATCAAAAAGTTGAAGCTTATCGCGTCTGGGCACAGCAGTTTGAGCGATCTAAGTACGATATCTATGCAGTGTTGGCTCAAAATGACAGCACTTTAACCTGGGGAAAACCGACGCGAAAAGGTCCAGTGGAGGTGCAAACGTTTTCCTTAAAGGATGTTAAAGCGATTCGGCTGCTAGTAGATGACAAGCCCGTTGATTTAGAAGCACTGCCCAGTAAAGGTCGTGTCGCTTCGCTGGAATTTGTCTTTGCACCAGCCGCTTCAGTGAAAATCCCCTTTACTGAAATTCCCCTTGCAGCGGAATGGGGAAATTTTCTACAGCAGGAATTACAAAACTTGGCAGAGGGGAAAGTGTAACGATTTTCAGACAAAGAGGCCAGGCGGGTTTTGGACTTGTATCGGAAAGCGATCGCTCATTTATCCGACGTATGGAATAATACCCAAAAAAACCCGTATTAACGGGTTAATCAGCGATCGCACTATTTAAAAGGGAAAAACTAAACGATTGAAGAACTCCTTTCATGGGCTTGCTATTATAGACGGGTTGCAATGCATAGATTCTTATTGAGAAAATTGCTTTTTCAGTTTCCGGCAACCCGTCAAACAGAAGCGTGCTATTAAAGGAGAAATAAAAAAAATTGGCTTTCTAACTTTCAGACTGTTTCAGATTCCTCTTTTCTGTTGTATTTTAAATTACAATTGCTTCAACTCGTTTCTGCGAATCTTCTTGGGAACATTCGTAGGGAATTTTAAACCGAGGAATTCCCAGTTGACAACCTTGCCATCCACTTTGAACGGTTACGCCAAGAGTTTGACAACAGCCGCCACGTCGTCCCATCGGATTATAAAATTGACAATAGCGACAGGCTGAAACTGGTGAATTTAAGGGTTGCATAAAGTATTTCCTTTGAGGAACCATTTCAAAAGCAAAATTTCTCTGTCTTTATAAAGTATGCGATCTGATTTTTACAATGAGCTATAACTTGTACGATATCCACTTAAAACATTGCATTTCATCATAAAAAGTTATGAAGCTGCTTAACATAAATACGAGCGTCAACTATCCATAGATTAAGCAATTGCAACATTGCTCAAAACAATCTGCTGTCAAGCGTTATAGGCACTGGATAAAATCCTTCCCTTCCCAAACAAACGGTTATTGATGGGTGAGAGGACATTTATAAAGAAAATCTGAATCTCGTTAACCTACATTTTTGGTAGAGACGGCCAGATTTCAGGTTCCGTTTTTAAGAGAGGCTAGGGCGAAAATGCGTCTAGAGTAACGATTTTCACAATTAATATTTATTTAATAAATTATCTGTTATAGCAATCCTAAATTGTTCCTAAAGGCGAGATCCCCGCTAAGAAGTCGGCGATCTGAACCGTTAGCATCATCACAACTCAAATACGACTGCTATAGGAGTCGCTTTATATAGCGGTGCTTACTCTCGCGTGCAATATCCTTGTAACTGATTCAAGCAGCTGAGGCAGGCAATTCTGAGGGCATGATTGCTTTTCTCAAGTATCTCCTAGACAAATGTCCCAACAGTCCCATTGCCCTGATTTGAGATGGAGCCACCTATCTATCATGGCTCACAAGCGGTGAGAGAGTCCTTAGAGTCGGTTAATCAAGGCTTCGAGGAGTCCAACTGGAAAATCACTTGCATTCGCTTTGCTCCCAAAGAATCCCAAGCAGAACCCAATTGAAGATATTTGGTTGCAGCGAAGTAAAGCTAAAAAATCTGCTCTAAACGGCGAAAATCTCGTTCCACTTCTGCCCAGAGAGAGCGATTGTGGGGGTCGGTTTTCAGGGCTTTTTTTAGATAAATTCTTGCCTTTTCGAGTTGCTTTTCAGCGATCAGCTGACGCCCCCAACGTTGATAAGCGATCGCTTGCCACTGACGCACTTCTGGATCTTCTGGCAGACGTTGGGCGAGTCCTTCGATGAGGGCGATCGCGCGGGGAAATCGGCGATTTTTCAGCAACTGCTGCAACTGCTGATAAGAACTCCACTTCAGCTGTTGCTCAGTTATCGACAAGTCTGGGAGTTTTTGAACGGGCGTTTCTTTGGGCGTCTCTTTGCGAGTCACCTTCGTGACGGAAGGTTGAGGAGGCGGTGCAGCAGTCTGTTCTGGATTGGATACTTTCTCAACCGTCTCAGACTTATCTACTACACTGAGGAGGAACTTGTAAGCCTCCGTCAACTCTATAAATTTATCTTGCGTTTGGCGATCGCCAGGATTTGCGTCGGGATGATACTGCCGTGCCAAACGTCGGTAAGACGCTTTAATTTCTGCAAAAGATGCCCCTGATCTTAACCCCAACACCCGGTAACAATCTGCGAGGTTCATCAGAGGAATCATCTATCGATTAGGCTTTAATCTTTGTTGATAGTCGGGAGTTTATTTCTAGCCCTTCGCTTTTAGCGGTTAGCTATTAGCTTCTGAGAATCTTGTTGGAAGCCCAAGTTTACAATTGCGACTACCCACCCGTCAAGCAGCTAACAGCTAACAGCTAATCACTCATTACTTCGGACGTTCTTCGATAACGCGGTCAATTAGACCGTATTCCTTCGCTTCTTGAGCAGACATGAAAAAGTCACGATCCATGTCCTTCTCAATTTTCTCAATAGGCTGACCCGTCCGGTGAGAATAAATCTCATTCAGCTGGCGACGAATCCGTAGAATCTCTCTCGCTTCAATCTCAATGTCTGTGGCTTGTCCCCGCGTACCACCAGAAGGTTGGTGAATCATAATCCGCGAGTGAGGCAAAGCGAGACGCTTACCTTTTGTCCCAGCGGTCAGCAGGAACGAACCCATTGATGCCGCTAAGCCTACACAAATTGTCACCACATCTGATTTGATGTGCTGCATGGTGTCATAAATCGCCATGCCAGAAGTGACTACGCCACCCGGAGAGTTGATATAGAGATAGATGTCCTTGCCCGGATCTTCCGAATCCAGATAAAGCATCACGGCAATTATCTGGTTAGCCATTTCATCATCAACATCTTCGCCCATGAAAATAATCCGTTCCCGGTAAAGGCGATCGTAGATGTTAATCCACTCGGTATATTGTCCCCCTGGCATCCGGTAGGGAACTCTAGGGTAGCCAATAGGCATAATGTAGAACTCCGTTCGTAAAAAGTGAAAATTCGTATCCAAAGAATTAAAAATGCAAAATTAAAAATTAAAAATTTGAATAGTCTTCATTTTTAATTTTTAATTTTTAATTCTTCAGATGACACCAGCGGGAAGTGGTGTTGGTAAATCTGATTTGGACTCTAGAACCCGATCGATCAAGCCATATTCCACAGCTTGCTCCGGTGTCATATAGAAGAGTCGATCCATATCCTTGGCAATTTTTTCAGGGGTCTGACCTGTATTGCGCGATAGGATATCCAGCATCGTTGTCTTATTAGCCAGCACTTCTTTAGCTCGGATTTGGATATCCGTCGCCTGACCGCGAGCATAGCTCTTAGTCTGGTTCAAGATAATCGTGGCATGGCGCAGACTAGCACGATAGCCTTTAGTCCCAGCAGAGAGTAGCATTGCCGCCATTCCCATTGCCGAACCGATACAGATGGTATGAATGGGCGGCTTGATGTAGTTCATCGTGTCGCAGATGGCGAAGGCTTCGGTTTCAAAGCCAACAGGTTCGCCGTCGTAACGCGAGGTGCCGGTGGAATTGATGTAGATTTTGATCGGTTTTTCTGGATCTTCGTACTGCAAAAACAGCAGTTGGGCGATGATTAGTTTCGTTACCTCTGGCACCAAGGGCGTTCCCAGATAGACAATCCGCTCCTTTAAGATCAGGGACGGTAAGTCTGGTGGCGGTGTTCGGTAGAAGCTATCGCCGCCGTAGGGAGCTTGAACAGCCTGGATGGGTGAGTTCATGGCGTATCGGAAAGCTGCAATAGTGGTGCTATCTTTAATTTGACATTAATTCCGGTGTGCCCCACCGTACTGACTGGATTCTAGCAGTTTTACTCCCCTTACCGCTTTTAGTCAGGTTGAGGGTGGCTTGATGTCGCTTTAGCGCCTGTCAGCGGGCTTTTTGGGAGGGGACGCCGGAAAATGGGTCTTAAACGCTTCTAATTTTTGGGTTTTTAAACAGAGAAACCTGAGTTTAAGTATCGGTTTTTGCGAAAGGTGATGGGTGAAATCCACCCCAGCGATCGCGTTTTCCTCTGCAAAGAATTGCGATCTTTTGGCTGGCTGCTTCCGCCGTGTTGGGCTGCAAGCTATTGTAGAAAATAAGCCCGGTCGCGGTTGGGGTAATTTTATGGTTCCCTTTCCGGAGCGTCAGCGTTTAGTCTTGTGGTTACTCCGATCCCTTCTTGTTCTGCCAGGAATGAGCGTGCTATGAGAGTTGGTTTACAGCCTGCTTTGAATGATATGAATATTGACGCGACTCAAACGAGTAGCCAGCGTCAACTAGAAATTTCTATTTCTGCGATCGCTGGGGATCTTGAAGATCGTGCCCCGCTCAATTTATGCATAATTCTCGACCACAGTGGCTCGATGAATGGACGCCCCCTAGAAACGGTGAAACAGGCAGCGATCGGTCTGGTGGATCGTCTTACACCGGGCGATCGCATCTCGGTTGTCGCCTTCGATCACAAAGCCAAAGTGCTTGTCCCCAACCAAGTCATTGACAACCCAGAAAATATTAAGAAACAGATTAATCGGCTCAGTGCAGATGGGGGTACGGCGATTGATGAGGGTTTAAAACTGGGAATTGAAGAACTGGCGAAGGGCAAAAAGGAAACGGTTTCTCAAGCTTTTCTGTTAACAGATGGCGAAAATGAGCATGGCGACAACAACCGCTGTCTGAAATTTGCCCAAGTGGCGACTGGCTACAACCTGACGTTGAATACATTGGGATTTGGCGCTCATTGGAACCAGGATGTTTTGGAAAAAATTGCTGATGCGGGTGGCGGTACGCTGTCCTATATTGAGCGTCCCGAACAGGCAGTCAATGAGTTTGGACGCTTGTTTAATCGAATCTCTGCGGTGGGGTTGACAAATGCCTACTTATCAATTTCGTTAATGCCGAAGGTACGGTTAGCGGAACTCAAACCCATCGCCCAAGTTGCTCCAGATACCATTGAACTGCCGGTGCAACAAGAAGGCGATCGCTATACGGTACGTCTGGGAGACTTGATGAAAGATGTGCCGCGAATCATTTTGGCGAATCTTTACGTCAGCCAGCTAGCGGAAGGGCGTCAAGCGATCGCCCAGGTGCAAGTCCGTTACGACGATCCCGCCCAGGATAAAATGGGGCTAATTTCTCAACAAGTCTTAGTTGAGGCGAATGTTGTCCGGAGTTACCAACCCGCACCCAATCCTCAGGTGCAACAGTCTATTTTGGCGTTAGCGAAATACCGACAAACTCAGTTAGCAGAGGCGAAATTGCAGCAAGGCGATCGCGTGGGTGCAGCGACGATGTTACAAACTGCCGCCAAAACCGCCCTGCAAATGGGAGACAAGGGAGGCGCGACGGTTCTCCAAACCAGTGCTACTCGCTTGCAATCAGGTGAAGAACTTTCGGAAGCAGATAGGAAGAAGACACGGATCGTCTCTAAAACTATTTTGCAGGAGTAGGTTTTTTTAACGCAAAGGTACGCCAAGGTTAACGCAAAGGTAAGCAGAGGAAGCAATTTACCTCTGCGTACTTTCTTGGCGGTGAGATTTTAAGAGTGGTGCTTGTGGGCTTTCTAGGTGCCACCAGTGGCGATCGCCACTTCAAGCTACTCAAGCCACAACAGACGCTTGAGGGCGAGCAAAAATCATTCGCCCCGCCGAAGTCTGCAAGGCACTGGTTACAACCACTCGGATTTCACCACCCATGTAGTCGCGCCCGTCTTCCACAACCACCATTGTTCCATCATCCAGGTAGCCGACGCCCTGAGCTGGTTCCTTGCCACCCTTGATAATTTTGATATCCAAGCTATCACCAGGCAGATAAATTGCCCGAATTGCCTGAGCCAAATCGTTAATATTCAGCACCGGCACTTTCTGCAAAGTAGCAACCTTACTCAAGTTGTAGTCGTTGGTGAGCAAAGTGCCGTTGATTTCTTGCGTCAACCGGACTAACTTCGCATCCACCTTGGGAATTTCATCGTAATCGGCGGAGTGGATTACAATCCGTTCTGAGTAAGCATCCTTCATCTGGTTCAGGATATCTAGCCCTCGCCGTCCCCGAACTCGCTTCAGATCGTTGGAACCATCTGCCAGTTGTTGCAGTTCCTGCAAGACAAACTGGGGTACGAGGATTTGACCTTCGATAAAGCCAGTGTTCAGCAGTTCTTCAATGCGACCATCGATGATGCAGCTGGTGTCTAAAACCTTGGTCGAGGCAGGTTTGAGGGTTCCTTCTGCCACCAACATCGTTTCCACGCTGTGGGGACTAATCAGCCTCAAGAAGGAACGACCGTGGGTATCCGCTAAAGTGACCCCCAAATAGGAAAACATGACACTGCCTAAAATGGCAACAAGAGGCTTAATAAAAGCAAAATCGAAGGGCATTGGTAGTAAGAAAACGGGTGCCAGCATCAAGTTGGCAACTAATAAGCCAATCACCAAACCGACAGCTCTGGTCAAAATGACCTCGATCGGCATTTCCCGGACTCTCTTTTCCAAGCGTCGATAGGTCGTCTGCACGAGCAAACCGGCAGCGCCCCCAACCAGGGCGGCAAACCCGGCGAAGACCCAGCGTAAAGCGTCCTGATTGCTGACTTGATGTAGGGCACCGCTAGGCAGTAATTCAATCGCGTCGAACCCGATTCCCGCCGCTGCTAGGATGAATAAAATAATAATGATTGCGTCAAGCATGGTTTCCAGTTATTTGGGATGATTGCTTCAATTCCTGAAAGCGGCTCTCAAGAACTGATACAAATTTACATTTGTTTTATTATATCTTTTGTGTTATTGACTTCACTCTTGCGTATGACCATTGATTTAGCACCAGCATTTAATCCAATTTGAGCTATTTTGATGAAGTCACCTCTTTATTTATTAAAAGAACAATTTTGAAAAATTAGCCAATTATGTCGCTTCTAAAAGGCAGGAAACAAGACGGGGTATAACCTTGGCGTATTCTTGCTAAGATAGGAAAAGACCTGACAACAATTCAGTAAAGTAACAACTGTTAATCAAACATTTAAAGATTTCATCGCTATATTGAGTATTGATACAAATATGGTCTTAAATTATTTAATCCCGGACGCAAAAAATATTAATTTGGGTATCCCCAGCTCTGCTTATCTCCACATTCCATTTTGTAGACGCCGGTGCTTTTACTGTGATTTTCCAGTGTCTGTGGTAGGGGATCGCAAGACTGGTAAGAACTCTGGCACAATTGAGCAGTATGTTGAGGTATTGTGCCAAGAAATTGAAGTTACACCAGTACAAGGAAATTCCCTAAAAACAGTTTTTTTTGGAGGTGGTACTCCTTCGTTGTTATCGGTGCAACAACTCAAGCAAATTTTGACTCAACTTGATGCTGGTTTTGGTATTGCCACCGATGCTGAAATTTCGATGGAGATGGACCCTGGCACCTTTGACTCGCAACAACTTCAAGGCTACCGCTCAGTTGGAGTGAATCGAATCAGTCTGGGGGTACAGGCGTTTCAGCCAGAACTATTGGAAGTATGCGGGCGATCGCACTCTGTCTCTGATATTTTTGCAGCTGTGGAGCTAGTCCGCAAAGTGGGGGTTCCCGAATTTAGCTTAGATTTGATTTCTGGTTTGCCCCATCAGACGTTGGAACAGTGGCAGGAATCTCTAGAAACCGCAGTAGCGATCGCGCCCACTCATATTTCAATCTACGATCTCCAAGTCGAACCCGTTACTGCCTTTGGGCGTCAATATCAACCCGGTGCCAAACCGCTTCCCACCGATGAAATGGCTGCCGAGATGTACCGACTAGCGCAGCAAGTTCTCACCAGTGCCGGTTATGAGCATTATGAGATTTCTAATTATGCCAAACCCGGTCATCAATGCCGCCACAATCGAGTTTACTGGGAAAATCGCCCCTACTATGCCTTTGGCATGGGTGCCGCCAGTCATTTGCAAGGGTGCCGGTTCACCCGTCCCCGCAAAACACGGGAATATTACGAATGGGTACAACAGATAGTCACAGCAGGTGGCGTGTGGGATTGTCCTCAAACATTGACATCTGAAGTATTGTTGGAAACCTTGATGCTGGGGCTGCGTCTAGCAGAGGGTCTCAGTTTATCAACCTTAGCTGAACAGTTTGGCAAACAGACGCTGCAACAAATTTGGACGTGTTTGCAACCCTACTACCAGCAAGGTTGGGTAGAAATTGTCGGCGAAAGCGGGAAAGCGATCGCACTTGACGCCCAGAAACTCCCACCAAAGGGACGATTGAGATTAACCGATCCGGAAGGTTTTTTATTTTCTAATGTAATTTTGGCGGATTTGTTTAGCGAACTAGGATAAGTTTGAGGGCATAGCGTGTGGATTGATGATTCGTCCAAAATCTAAAATCTAAAACCTTCATGATTCCTATTGCTGATAACATCCCCAGTCGCAGCAAACCGATTGTTAATTACGCCCTGATCGGAATCAATGTTGCTTTGTTTCTGTGGGAGCTAAAACTAGAGCTTGCAGGTAAGCTGAGCGCCTTTATCCAACACTGGGGGATCGTTCCGGCCCGAATTAGTGCGGTGATTTCAGATGCTCTCAGTGGAGAAAATCCAGCCGCGTGGGTTGCCTTGCTGATGTTTTCTGCTTCCCTGTTTTGGGCGATGTTTCTTCACAGCAGCTTTGGTCAAATTTTAGGGAATCTCCTATTCTTATTTGTTTTTGGCAAGAGTGTGGAGAATCTTCTCGGACATCGGTGGTTTCTGCTACTTTACTTGCTGGGCGGCATTTTGACGGGCATCGTACAAGTTTGGTTGGACTCTACTTTGACGATGCCCTTAATTGGAGCAAATGGCGCGATCGCATCTGTCCTCGGAGCCTATTTTCTGAGTTTTCCCCAGGCAAAAATTGATACCATTTTGCCCCTAGTAATTGTGTTTATCCCTATTGAATTGCCAGCTTTGTTTTATCTATTCTGGTGGTTTATTCAGCAGATGTTTTATGGAATCGGTAGCTTAAATATTTCCGGTGGCGTCAATCCCGTGGGCATTGGGTATTGGGCACATGGTGTAGGGTTAGCAATTGGTGCCATTCTCGTGTTGCTGTTAAAAAGAAGTATCGATAAAAAACGAACCCCTGAGGCGCAGAGAACTCATAAGAATTAGAGGACAGAAGCTGTTAGAGCTGATTTATATAGCGAACCTAATTCAGTTGAGAGAAACAACCATAGGTAAAAAGTTTGGAAAGTTAAAGGTTTGACGATGAATGACGAACTCAAATAGAGACTTAATGACATTCAACGATATACACAAGTGGTAATACTCTCGAATGGTCGATATCCTCTAACTCGCCGATTATCAGTAATTGTTAAACAAAACGAACAAATTGAATAACTCAGGGGAAGCTTACGCCAAGTTACTGCTAACAGATCGGGGTCAAAAACTGGTTGAAAAGGCTGGATTTGTCAGAATCCGCTAGAGCATTCGGATAAGTACGTTTAGTTTTTGCAACCGCGCTCTATTTCCTTAAGTTTATCTGGGGGATAGTCTACAGGTACAAACTTAAAACCATAAAGCGAGCACTTAGACGGCACGACTTTGACCAATGTAAAAATCGGCTCATTGGGATCTCCACCGCGAAAACTAATTATCCCCATTGCACCATTGGCTCGAAAGTCGGGAGCCGATAAAGCCTGCCGCACGTCAGAACGATTCGGTTGAGGTTTTTTTGCTAAAGCCGTTATTAACGCACGAGCTGCATCATAAGTCGTAGCGGTCAGCCCACTCACTTCCGCTTTCCATAACTGCTGAGATTCTTTGGGAAACGTTAGATTGGGGCTGCTCAAGGAATGCCAAGGGACCGTTACCACTAGGCGATCGACTACATATTTAGGGTCGATTTGTAGAATCTCAGAACTGTAAACAGCCCATGCTCCGACCATCGGATAACGACCCTGATTTGCCTTAATCACCGCTAAGACATTCTGAAAGGAAAAAGGACAGGTCTGACCATCCGGAAGGAAGACCAACGTAGTCGCTCCTTTTGCTTGTGCTTGGTTAATCGCCTCAAAAGCATTGAAGTCCTTTTTGCACAGTTCAAAATCTGCTCTTACCCGTCCTCTACTTGCCGAGAAACTAATATGAAATTGATCTCGGATAGATTTACTGTAATTACTTGTGCCAGAGTAAAAGACTGCGGCTGTACGCTGATTGGCTTGGATCATGTAGCTAGCCAAAGCCTGGGCATTTACTCGATTACTAGGTACAGTGCGAAAGAAAACGTGGTCGCTCTTCCGGCTCCACTCTGAGAGGTCTTCCGAGGTGCTACCCGGAGAAATTAATACCAACCCGTGCTGTTGATAAATTGCGATCGCTCCCAGTGTCACTTCGCTGGCATAGTGACCAATGACCGCTAAAATGTCCTTTTTCAACACGAATGACTCGGCAATTTGTTTAGCTTTGACAGGATTATTGGCATCATCTGCGATGACTACTTTCAGCCCTTTACCACTAATCCTTTGACCCTGATTGATTTCATTTTGGACTTGGGCAGCTCCTCGCAGAATTTCCAACGCTCTGTTTGGATTGTTGGTTATCGGAGCGGCAACAGCAATCGTGTATGCCTTTTCCTTTTTATCCATCAATCGAGCATTATTCAGGTAAATCAAAATTTCCGGGTCGCTTGGCTGTTCGCTCCGTGCCTTCTCTAATAAACCAACAGCCTCAGCATATTGACCGCTGGCAAATTTTTGCACGCCTTTTTGCTTGAGAGCGCCTTTCAAACTGGGAACTAAAACTTCTTCTCCACAACTGACATTGTCTGCAAGATTGGAATCACAAGCCTTCGGCGGTTTCACGAGCGCATAAATAATTATTCCGAGTCCTGTCAAGAGAATTGCACTCACGACCCAAATGAGTACAAGCCTTAAATTGCCTGAGTTGATACTCCTGGTAACTTCTTCGTCTGAACAATTGCCTTCAGGAAGCAAAGTAAGCGTGTCGTCGGGAGATCGTGTCCGCCGATGATTGTTGATTTGCGTCTCAATTTCTTCTAAACGTTGCACAATTTCTTGGGCATTTTCAGGTCGATTCCCTGCGAAAGGAGCCATCAGGTCATTAATTAAAGTTGCCAACTCTAGTGAAATCTGTGGGGCACTGTTTCGCCAATTCAACTGACCTGTTTGGGGGTTTTCAGGAAGGTCATGGGGATGTATGCCTGTCAGCAAATGAACGAAGGTGCGTCCCAAAGCATAGAAATCAGATTTGGAAACAGCTCTACCATCGGCTTGTTCTGGGGGTGTATAGCCGTGGGAAATTATTGCTGTGCCATCTCTTCCGGCTAACTTGTGTAAGTAGGTTTCCGTGGCTTCGCGGACTGCGCCAAAATCAATCAACACCAGTTGATTATCAGGTCGCAGCATAATGTTAGACGGCTTAATATCCCGGTGAAAATAGTTGCTTTGATGCACTTGCTGTAAGATTTCTGCCAGTTGTTTCAACCAAGCGATCGCTTGCTTTTGGCTGATGGGTTGATGGTTCCGGCTGCTCAACCATTCTTTTAAGTTGATCCCCTCAATTTTCTCCATCACCAAGCAGTGCAAGGGCTTTTCGCTCTTTAGATGACATAACTGGAAGTATCCATCTGCCTCCACTTTGGGAATCCCTTGATGATTCAACTTCTTTAGAACTTCGGCTTCCCGCTGGAATAGGCAGATTGCCTTCTCATAATCAGTGAGCAAAATTTTTAGGACTTTTTTTATACCTTCCCGACGCACGTCCTCCACCTCAAAGGTTTGACCAAAGCCTCCTTTGCCCAAACGTTGGATGACCCGATAGCGCCCTTCTACTAAACTTTCAGAGCCACAGTCAGGACAAGTGCTTTGATTACCAGGTTCGTTGAAATTGCGGCAGTTAGGATTGATGCAATAACTCACGGCAAACACACTATCCCGATTTGAGTGGGAATGTTATAGAATTATAACTTCCTCTCGGAAAATAACTTTATTGTTCAACCGTTCGCTTAGCAATTTTTCTTTTAACATACCTTCTCACAACTGGCTGAAGCGTATAAATAACTTCATTCCCTTCGATTTGCTTTTCTATCAGCGAACGACGTTCTAATGCTTGAATCGCTTCCATAATTTCAGAAGTTGAAACCGTTAGATTGATTTCTTCTTTTAATTTAAAGATAGAGCTGGGGTTGAGATTAGCCGCTAACTTAAACATAATTTCTTTTTGAAAATTTGATAGCCGTTGCCAGGAAGTATCTAAAATTAGATGAATATCGCCTAAAAATATTGTTTCTAGCTTTAAGAAATCAGAAATTTTACCAGCAAATGAGTCTTTTATATAACTGGCAATAATATTTAAGATTAAGGGATTCCCTCGATAGATTTGAAAAAGGCTTTTCCAGTGGTTCTCGTCTGACAAACCTTTGGCTCTAAATATTTGCCAAGCGTCTGTATCATTGAGATCGGACAGCAGTAATGAACGAACGCTTGGAGTTTCTCCCTGCATTAATGCAATTTCATTCGGTTGCTCTCGACCGATTAGCATTAAGCAGCTGTTGTGGCGCTCTCTTCCCACTCGTCTGAATAGTTCGCCATAGCCTTCATACCCTTCTCGATAATACCCAGTTGCTTGACCAGCACCTAGAATCGTTTCGACTTCATCCAAAATCAACAGACATCGATGGGAACCTGTGGAAGGGTTTGTTCCTTTGGGAAATCGCAGAGACTCAATTAGCTGGGAGATTAACTGGGAAATTCGGCGACCAATATCTTTTGGTAAATCGGTTGGTAAATCAGTTGATTGCTCGTTGGAGAGGCATCGGAGCAAGTCTGGGATCAGGTCTTCGACTAATGGGGCAGAACGGAGCGATCGCCAGATGAAATAATCAAACTCATTCTGAATTTGCTCGGCTAGCATCACGGATAGCGCTGTTTTACCAATTCCTCCCATGCCGAACAACGTTACTAGGTGGCAACTATCAGCAACAATCCATTTCTCAAGCACAGCGAGTTCTTCTGTGCGCCCATAGAACCCAGAGACATCAGGCGCTTCACCCCAATCAAGTATGGGCATTTCAGGCGCTTCTGCTTCTTCAACTGCACCTGAATCAACGATTTCCTTCCAGTTGCCAATCCCGACAGCTTGGCAAATATTAATAAAGGTTTCTTGGTGAATGGGTTTTTTCTGCCAAAACCGTTTCAAGGTTGCCTGGGTCGTTAGGGCAGCCTGCCACCAAGAAACGGTCATTGTTTTTGTCCAACCTTTCCTTTTTCGGGCTTTATCAACGCTTTCTAGTCCCCGTGCAGATGCTCTGAGAGACCCCGCCATAGTTAAGCTCTTTACCACAATTCTCGCTTATTCTGGCTCACCTTTCGGTGTAGCGATCGCAGCCGTACCCTGAAAACTGAGCCAAAGAGTCAGCAAAAAAGTGAGCCGTCAAGCTAAAGCGTCTTTGGCAATCTAAGAGGATAACGCGCGAGATCGCCTTCTTCAACGTCTGTCCTTCTTTCCAGAGATCGCCAGCTCAGTCTTTAAGAAGATTATGCAACCGAATCAAGTTCTAACCTACTGCAATGTCATGGAACTGTTAGTTGCTCAGGAAGTACACCGACAACTCCAGCAGTTACCGCCAAAGTTGGTCAACTATATCAATCCAGCCCATGCGATCGCTTACGCCCTGAATCGTCTGCCAGCCCTGTATGCGACCAGTCCCAGAGGATGGTATCTACAGCAGCAACGGGCTAAAGCTAAGTTAGCACCTCAGATTATCGTGGCGGTGGGTCAAGCATTGGCGGCGGTGCAACAAGATTCCTTGAACATGGTAAATTCTCTCCCTTCCGCAGAAAACGCCGAAAACCTCGAAGAGAGTGCATCTGATGTAGATGTTGAACAAGCCAAAAGCTCCGATTTCTCCCTTTCTTGGGTGCGATCGCTTTTTGGATTAGGGGGCATTCATAAAGCAGATGGTCGGCGATCGCGCTAATCTAATGCCAGCCACCTCTAGCATCAGTTCCTATGTCCACTGAAGCGATCGCGATTACCGTCAAATTATTCGCCGCCTATCAAGAAGCTTATGGCGTTTCGGAACTGGTGCTGAAAATCCCTCCAAATACAGCCGTTTCAGCGATATTAGATAAATTTGCTTCCGAACATCCGGAACTTGACAAATGGCGTCAAGTTACTCGCTTTGGCGTTAATTTTCAATTTGCCGACCCAGACACGATTCTGCATGATGGGGATGAAGTGGTGCTGATTCCCCCCGTTAGCGGTGGCTAGGAAAGACAAAAGTTAAACGCTAGAAATCCGGTTTTTTCATCCCAAATCCGCTTCAATTCCCTCTTTTCCCCAAATTCGCGACCGCAAGCTTGGAATGTAATCGCCCCAGTCTTCAGACTGAGGGCTAAATTTTGTATCATATACAACATTTAATCCCGACTAAAAGAGTCGGATATATTTGACGGGTATTTTTGCCTGTGTTAGTATCAACCGAGCGATGACGGACGATTAGAGTGTAAATACCCATGACCCAGGCAACCCAGTCAACAACGGCAACCTTTACGGCACTGAAGTGTAAAGAATGCGGCACCGAATACGAACTCAAGGCAACTCATGTCTGTGAGTTTTGTTTTGGCCCTCTGGAAGTAACCTACGATTACGATGTTTTGCGCCGCACCGTCACTCGTGAAAGCATTCAGGCAGGGCCTAACTCAATTTGGCGCTATCGTTCCTTCTTGCCCGTCGCCACAGAAAAGCCGATTGACGTGGGAACTGGCATGACACCACTGGTAAAAGCCAATCGCTTAGCTCGCCGTCTGGGTATTAAAAATCTTTATATTAAAAACGATGCCGTCAATATGCCCACCCTGAGCTTTAAAGATCGGGTGGTATCGGTAGCCTTAACAAGAGCGCAGGAATTAGGATTTACGACAGTATCCTGCGCCAGTACGGGTAATTTAGCGAATTCTACAGCAGCGATCGCGGCCTACGCCGGTTTAGACTGCTGCGTCTTCATCCCCGCCGACCTGGAAGCCGGTAAAGTTCTAGGTACACTCATCTACGGTCCCACCGTCATGGCAGTTCAGGGCAACTACGACCAAGTGAACCGTCTCTGCTGCGAAGTCGCTAATACACAAGGTTGGGGATTTGTCAATATTAACCTCCGTCCCTACTACTCGGAAGGTTCAAAAACCCTCGGCTACGAAGTAGCAGAACAGCTAGGCTGGAAACTGCCGGATCATATCGTCGCTCCTCTGGCATCTGGCTCTCTGTTCACCAAAATCTACAAAGGATTCCAAGAATTTATCAACGTTGGACTAGTAGCTGATAAGAGCGTCCGTTTCAGCGGTGCCCAAGCTGAAGGTTGTTCCCCCATTGCCCAAGCTCATCGGGAAGGGCGCGACTTCGTAACCCCCGTGAAGCCGAACACCATTGCCAAATCAATCGCGATTGGCAACCCAGCAGACGGAGTTTATGCGCTGGAAGTCGCCAAGAAAACCGGCGGTAACATTGAATCAGTCAACGATACTGAAATTGTTGAAGGCATCAAGCTATTAGCTGAAACCGAAGGCATCTTTACCGAAACCGCTGGTGGCACCACCATCGCCGTGCTGAAAAAATTGGTAGAAGCGGGTAAAATTGATCCCGAAGAAACGACCGTTGTTTACATTACCGGCAACGGACTAAAAACCCAAGAAGCGGTGCAAGGATACATCGGGGAACCCCTGACAATTGAGGCGAAGTTGGACAGTTTCGAGCGGGCATTAGAGCGCTCTCGGACACTCGAACGCCTCGACTGGCAGCAAGTTCTGGTTTAATAACCGCTACCAGCTTTTTGTGATGAGTCATTAGTCCCTCCGGGGTTGCTAATGACTCATCGCTCGTGACTACGCATGAATGACTACTGAATAATCTTTAACTATGACAGTCAAAGTTCTCGTTCCGACTCCTCTCCAGAAGCTTACAAACAATCAAGCCACCATTGAAGGCAGCGGCAGTACGATTGGTGAACTGCTCGAATCCTTGGAGCAAAGCTATCCTGGCATCAAAGTGCGTTTGTGCGATGAAAAGGGCGAACCCCGCAGATTTGTGAATTTCTACGTCAACAGCGAAGACATCCGCTTTTTGGATGGAACTCAGACACCGCTGAGCGAAGGTGATGAGGTGAGCATTGTGGCAGCGCAGGCGGGAGGCTGATTCCAAGTTAGGATGAGCAGTAAAGGATTTCAATCTCGAATCGAGATTGTTAATCCTACCTTCATCCATGCTGCATACATTCAAAAAAAATCACCAACTTGCGGATAAGTCCAATGGCAGAAGAAACGAATCACAATGACGCCGGAGAGGTGGCTCCTAGCACTGTTGACAAGCAGGCTCCTAGTGTTTCTGAAGAAAATGCTCCCAGTACGGATTCTGACGTAGCAACCGACATTCCTACAGCAAACGCACCCGCTCCAGAAGCTGTGAATCCGGAGGTGAATCCGAATGCGACTGGAGAAAAATCTTCGACAGAGGCATCAACCCCAGATGACTCGGCTCAGGTTCAAACAGATGTTAAAAAAACAGCTCAAGCATCTAAAGAGGATAAGCCAACGGGTGCCAAAGCTGCTAAAGCAGATAAGCCAGAAGCTGCCAAAGCTGCTAAAAAGGACGAGTCGCCAGAAGGGGATAAGCCAGCTGCTAAAGCGGCTAAAAAAGAGAAGGCACCTGCGGTAGAAGACAAGCCTTTTGTTGAGTTTATTCAACAAGACTATTTACCAGCTTTGAAAACAGCACTTGAAAAAAAGGGCGTCCAAAATTTAGAGCTGAAATTTGACAAGAAACCGCTTCAAGAAATCTCAGAATGCTGGCAAGTCAACGGGAGCTGGCAAGGGGGAAAGCGGAACTTTAACCTTTATTTTCCCGAAGAAGACATCCAAAAACAAAGAGCTTTTTCCTGTTTTGAAGGCTCTAAACCTAGTATCATTGAGCCTTTTTTGTGCGATGAGCGCAAGATCACGCTGGATTTAATGGTGTTTGGCGTGACGCAGCGGTTGAATGCTCAAAAGTGGCTGGAAAGAAATTAGTCGGGAAAGGTGAATTTCATTAGTCATTAGATAATTACTAATGACTAATGAGCCATTACAACTCGATAAATTCATAAATGACAATGCCAGTTTCTGGGTGATTGTCAACCATGACGTAGCCACTTTTGAGCATTTCTTTCAAAGTGGCTTCTGCCTTGGCAAAGCTTACACCTGTATCCATCACCGCTTGGGTAACGGAAAGTTTGCCACCTCTAGCAGCAGCGGCTTTTACAAGTTTAACCATTAGTTGATCGCGGGTAAGCTCCTGCTTGGTAAGTGCGATCGCAGGTGGCGATAGAGGTACGCCCGTGGATGATACTCCCAAGCGGTCTTGCAGCTTGGCGTTATGTTCTTCCACCATGCCGGGAATCAGAAATAAATCCACGAACTGTCCGACCCCAAACAAACCCCACGTAAACAGCCACAGCAGCCCCGTGCCAATCTTGCCATTGTACAGGCGATGCATCCCCGCTATCGGTGGGGACAAAAAACAGGCTAGCCAAAGAACATAGGCAGTCGAGACGTTCTTCATAAGATTCCTAGCGCTTCAGATGTCCTAACTTCAATCATAGGATTTTGTTCTTCACTCTTGCACCTAGGAATTGAGCAGCAAGAACTCTGAAGATGTCACAAAACTTGACAGCGTGTAGTAAGTCTTAACGTAACAAGTGCGATCGCTCTCGTGTAGATTGGTAGACTGGAACGCAAGCCTTTGAGTGAAAGCGACGGAATCATAATAATAAGAGAAACAAGAGAGACAAAGAATATGGTGGATTCCCTCAAAAAACCCAGCTTTGAAGAATTAAGACCTGGGGTGAAAGTACCTGCGAAAGAAACCCTACTGACGCCCCGGTTCTACACCACCGACTTTGATGAAATGGCGAAGATGGATCTGTCGCCAAATGAAGATGAACTCAAGGCGCTGATGGAAGAATTCCGCGCTGACTACAACCGTCACCACTTCGTGCGGGATGCCGAGTTTGACCAATCCTGGGATCATATTGATGGGGAAACGCGCCAGTTATTCATTGAATTTCTAGAGCGTTCCTGTACAGCAGAATTCTCCGGATTCCTACTCTACAAAGAACTCGGACGCCGATTGAAGGACAAAAACCCGCTTCTGGCAGAAGGCTTTAACTTGATGTCGCGGGATGAAGCTCGTCATGCTGGCTTCCTGAATAAGGCAATGTCAGACTTCAATATGTCACTAGATTTGGGATTTCTGACCAAGAATCACAAATACACCTTCTTTAAGCCGAAATTCATCTTCTATGCGACCTATCTGTCCGAGAAGATTGGTTACTGGCGGTATATCACCATTTACCGGCACCTAGAAGCTCATCCCGAAAACCGCGTTTATCCCATCTTCCGGTTCTTTGAAAACTGGTGCCAGGATGAAAACCGGCACGGAGACTTCTTCGATGCCGTAATGAGAGCGCAACCCCAATTCTTGAATGATTGGAAAGCAAAGCTGTGGTGTCGCTTCTTCCTGCTGTCAGTGTTTGCGACGATGTATCTCAACGACATCCAGCGTTCCAAATTCTATGCCACGCTTGGTCTGGACGCACGGGAATATGACATTCACGTGATTCAGAAGACCAACGAAACCGCAGGACGGGTGTTCCCAGTGATTCTGGATGTAGAGAAGCCAGAATTTTACGAGCGCCTAGAAGTGTGCATCAAAAATAATGAGAAGCTGGGTGCGATCGCAACCTCCAACACCCCCAAATTCCTGCAATTGTTCCAGAAGCTACCCCTTTATGCTTCTAATGCTTGGCAGCTGCTGCGCCTGTACCTAATCAAGCCGATTGATATGACTGCCGTGCAAGGTAAAGCCCGCTAATTTTGAGCATCTTCCCTCAACTAAAGTGGTTCTGCACTAAGCAGAGCCACTTTTTTTATCCTTATCAAAATTCCTCATAAATATAGAACTGACGCAACCCCCATGACGAAGACCTTTAGCATCTCGCGCCTCAGCCCGCTAGACGCACAGACGCTAACTTGCCTTTCTTTGCGCCTTTGCGCCTTTGCGCGAAACTCTATACTGTTCGCAATCAGCACTTCCTTGATTTTGGGGATATCGTCTGCCCAAACTCAAACCCAGGCTCAAACCCAGCCACAAGAAACGCCCAAGCCAGAGGCTAGCGAGTTGGATTTAAGCCCAGAAATGATTGAAAATAGCCCGGTTTTGCAGCGTTGGCGGCGAGACGTGCCGAATGTGCTAGAAGAAATTCGCAATGACCCCAGCTTTCGGACTAGGGTGCGCCTCGGCTACTCCCAGTTTCCTTCATCTGGGCAAGCCGGGGGAGTCAATATTGGCGTGGAGGACGTGTTTATTGGTCGCACCGGCTTAACCATCAGTGGGGATTATCAAACTGCGTTCAAGGGTCAGCGCGAGGCTTATGGAGCAGATTTACGGTACTACGTACTTCCTTTGGGTGGCTACGTTAATATCGCGCCCCTGGTGGGCTATCGACATTTGGAAACTGACCGATACTCAACAGATGGCTTACATGTGGGTGCGAAGCTGATATTCGTTTTATCTCGCACTGGTGCAGCCGATATCTCCTTAACTCAGAGTTGGGTTGCTCCAGCAACGAATGAAGAAGTCGGAATTACAAAGCTTTCCGTCGGCTATGCCTTTACCCGCAACCTGCGCTTATCGACAGACATTGAGAAGCAAAATGCAAGACAACGCAAAGATAGTCGGGTTGGCATCGTATTAGAGTGGATGCCTTAAATTAAATGTTTAGATAATTGAATATTGCAATGTTTAGGGCATTTCACCCTGAAAACCTCTAAATTGAATGCCATTACAAAAAGAGCCTTTGCCGACCTATGAACGCCTCAGACAATTTAGAGCTGTTTGGGCTATTTTTGCAACATACACCCGCTGCCGTAGCGATGTGCGATCGCCAGATGCGTTACTTGCTCGCTTCTCGTCAGTGGCTAATCGATTACGGGCTGGATGAACAAAATCTGATTGGGCGATCGCATTACGAAGTTTTTCCTCACCTTCCCGACCAATGGCGGCACAAGGCTGAGCTAGTTTTATCTGGGGCGAGTTCAGGGGAGTTTCAGGAAAGTAGCTTTGTTTGCCCTGACGGTTCCTCGGTGCCGGTAAAGTGGAGCCTGCATCCTTGGCAGCACCCTAGCGGTGAAAGGGGCGGATTGATTTTGTCGGCAGAGATGATCCAAAGTGAGGACTTTTTCCATTCCATCTACGAGGGCGTGGAAAACGCCATCTTTGTTTTAGATGTGGACGCCCAAGGGGTTTTTCGCTACCTTAGCTGGAATCGACCGATAGCGATGGTTACTGGCATCAGTAGTGCCCAAGCGATGGGCAAAACTCCCCATGAACTATTTGGTTTAGAGTTAGGTAATTCTTTGCATGAGAGATATACAAAATGTCTCGTCGCAGGGGAATGTACTTTTTACGAGGATTGCATTCCCTTGCAGGGTGTAGACACTTATTGGCTAACGACTTTAACTCCACTGCGGGATGCTGCGGGTCGCATCTATCGAATTATCGGCACCGGAAGTAATATCAGCGCTCTCAAGCAGGTGGAGGAAGCGTTGCGGCAATCAGAAGCTCGGTTCCGAGAACTCGCGCAGCGAGAAGAACTACTCAATCGTCTTGCTAGTCAAATTCGCAGTTCACTGGATCTCAATACCATCTTGGAAACAGCCGTGCAGGAAATCCGCAGGCTGCTGCAAATTGAGCAGTGCCTTTTCATGTGGTATCGTCCCAATGGTGAGTCGGCAAGTTGGGAGATATTGCATGAAGCGAAGGTAGACAATTTGCCTAGCTTTCTGGGTTGCTATCCAGAGGAACCGACCAGTTTTCAAGTAAGACAACTCTTAAACCGAGAAATCATCCATTTGGATAATGTTGAAGCGTTAACCGACCCCAATTCACGGCAGTTCTTCCAATCGCTGGGGTACGTTTCTATACTAAATTTTCCGATAATGACTCGCACGGGCGAACTTGGTGTAGTTGCCTGCGGTCAATTTAGCAGTCCTCGAACTTGGCATGACGATGAAGTGGAACTGCTTTCGGCGGTTTGCGACCAAGTCGCGATCGCGATTAACCAAGCAGAACTTTATACTCAAACTCGTGAAGCCGCAGCGATCGCTCAAGCACACGCCACCCGTCTCGAAACCACACTTGAGGAACTCCAACGTACTCAGTCTCAACTGGTTCAAAGTGAAAAAATGTCCAGTTTGGGTCAGCTAGTGGCTGGAGTCGCGCATGAAATCAATAATTCCGTTAACTTCATCTACGGGAATTTAGCCCCGGCGAGCGAATACACGCGAGACATTCTTGGGTTGCTGCAACTATATCAACAGCAATATCCCCATCCAACGCCAGAAATTCAAGACGAAATTGCCGCGATTGACCTAGATTTTCTCATCAAGGACTTGCCTAAATTACTTTCTTCTATGAATGTGGGGGCAGAGCGCATTTGTGAGATTGTGCGTAGCTTACGCAATTTCTCCCGCCTTGACGAAGCCGAGATGAAACTGGTAGATATTCATGAAGGCATCGAAAGTACGCTCCTAATTCTGCAAAACCGCTTCAAATCCAAACCAGATCATCCCCCTATCCAGCTAATCAAAGAATATGGCAACCTACCTAAAGTAGAGTGCTATCCAGGGCAGCTCAACCAAGTATTTATGAATCTTCTCACCAATGCAATTGATGCTTTGGATGAGTCCAACAAAAAGCGATCGCTTGAACAAATCAAAGCCGACGCCAGTATCATTCGGATTCGTACCGACGTGTTGACAAATAACCGAGTCGTAATCAAGATTTCCGACAATGGGCCAGGAATGGCAGAGGAAGTCAGAAAGCGACTTTTCGATCCTTTCTTCACAACTAAGCCTGTCGGTATTGGCACAGGGCTTGGGTTGTCGATTAGCTATCAAATTGTGGTCGAAAAACACGGCGGTCAACTCAAATGTATTTCAGCGCCCGGTCAGGGGGCGCAATTTCTGATAGAAATTCCCCTGCATCCGCCATCACACATTTGATACTATTGCCGATGAATTCGTAATTTTTAACAAAAAGGGCGGATATGTAATTCCGCCCCAAAAAGGATTATTGATTATGAAAATTTAGCAAGCTGAAAACTCAAACATCAAGAAAATTTTTGCGATTTTTCACCTTTGAATTGTCTAGCGATTGCCGATTTCTGGTGCCCGCAACGACAACAGGGGAATATCCGCCTGTGCTTGGGTCGGAACCTGTCGCCCACTCGCCAGCGTCGGAACTGAACCTCGCAGTCGCTCCGTCAGCTGCAAAGTGGTTGCGTCGTAAATTTGAGTCAGGATTTTGGGGTACAAGCCAATGCCAATAATCGGCACCAACAGACAGGCGATGATGAACACCTCTCGTGGTTCCGCATCGATCAAGGCTTCGTGTTCCACTAATTCCTTATTCTCCGGCCCGTAGCAAATTTCTCGCAGCATCGAGAGTAGGTAAATGGGGGTCAGAATCACGCCAACGGCGGCTAGAAAGACCACCACGACCTTGAAAGTGGGGTTATAAGCATCGCTGGTCGCAAAGCCAACAAACACCATGATTTCTGCCACAAATCCGCTCATCCCTGGCAATGCTAATGACGCGAGGGCACAAGTCGTCCACATGGCAAACATCTTTTTCATCCTCAACCCGACGCCGCCCATTTCATCCAGCATCAGGGTGTGGGTGCGGTCATAAGTGGCTCCCACAAGGAAGAACAAGCTTGCCCCAATCAAACCGTGGGAAACCATTTGCAGTACAGCACCGCTCAAACCCAAGTCAGTAAACGTGGCAATTCCAATCAGCACAAATCCCATGTGGGAAATCGAGGAATAAGCGATTTTCCGTTTCAGGTTCCGTTGAGCAAAAGAGGTGAGGGCTGCGTAGATGATGTTGGTAACGCCCAAAATCACCAAAACGGGCGCGAACACGGCATGAGCATCGGGTAGCATCTGGGCATTCATCCGAATCAGAGCATAACCGCCCATTTTCAGAAGAATTCCTGCTAGCAACATATGCACTGGTGCAGTTGCTTCGCCGTGAGCATCTGGTAGCCAAGTATGCAGGGGAATAATCGGCAACTTGACGCCGTAGGCAATCAGAAACCCTGCATAGATCCAGAGTTGGAAAGTTAGGGGGTAATCCTTGGCAGCGATCGCCCTCATATCAAACGTCACGGTATCGCCGTAGAACGCCATCGCCAAGGCGGCTACTAAAATGAACAGCGACCCGCCAGCCGTATAAAGAATGAACTTGGTAGCCGCGTACAAACGCTTCTTACCGCCCCAAATTGCCAGCAGCAGGTACACCGGAATCAGTTCCAGTTCCCACACCAGGAAAAACAACAGCATATCCTGGACCGCAAACACTGCAATCTGACCGCCGTACATCGCCAGGAGCAAAAAGTAAAACAGCTTCGGCTTAAACGTCACGGGCCACGCTGCCAAAGTCGCCAGGGTGGTGATGAAGCCGGTAAGCAATACTAGCGGCATTGACAAGCCATCTACGCCCACCGACCACCTTAGGTCGATTTGGGGTACCCAGGAGTAACTTTCCACCAGTTGCAGACCGGGATTAGAAAAGTCGTACTGAGTATAGAAGGCATAAACCATCACCACGAAATCAATCAGCCCAATAATGAGGGCGTACCAGCGTACCGTCTTACCATCTTTATCGGGTATTAACGGAAGCAACAGGGATGCCGCGATGGGGAACAGGATGATAAAAGTCAGCCAAGGAAAATTAGCTGTATTCATGAGATATCAAATCGTGAGCAATAAGGTTTAGCTGTCAGCTATGAGTAAGTGTACTTAAAAAGGAAAAAGGAAAAAGTTTTCGGCTTTTTCCTTTTATCTTTTGTTGACAGCGGGTAGAAACACGCAGCGAGCGGTTTCTAAATTTAAGTCACACCAAAGACAATCACGCCCACTAGCACCGCCCCAAACACAATCAGGGCATAGAATTGGACGCGACCAGTTTCAAAGTATTTCAGACTTTCACCACTCAACAGCGTCGCTAAGCCGGTGAAGTTGACTGCGCCATCAACCACGCGGAAATCCACTTCCATGACTTGTCGCGCTAAGCGACGGCACCCTTGAACGAAGAGGGTGTCATAGATTTCGTCGAAATACCACTTGTTGAGCGACAGCTTGTAAAAGAAGGGGATTTTAGCAGCGATCGCAGCGGGATCGATCTTGCCTCTCAAGTACATCAGAGAAGCCAGCGTAATTCCAATCAAGGCAATTCCGACCGAATTACCCCCCATGATCAGAAATTCTGTCAAATCAAACTCAGTGGCTTTTTCCAGCACCTCAGTCAGCGGTTCGCCGGGGGCGTGAATGAATTCCTCAAAATAATTGTGGAAAGGCGTCCCAACCAAACCAATCAGCATCGACGGCACCGCCAGAACAATCAGGGGCAGCGTCATCGTCAGCGGCGACTCGTGCGGATACTCGCTATGACCGTGGTCATCGTGGCTGTCATGGGCTTTGGAGGATAACTCTCTGGTATCCATCGCCCCAGGGCCAAAAGCAAATTCAACCTGGGGAGATTTAGTCGCCCCTAGTAGTTCCTGCTTGATGCCTGATTCATGCCCTCGGAATTTGCCCTCAAACGTCCGGAAATACATCCGGAACATATAGAAAGCAGTCATTCCCGCCGTCAGCCAACCGACAAGCCACAGCGCCGGATTTGCCCCAAAAGCGCTGCCTAGAATTTCGTCTTTCGACCAAAAGCCAGCAAAAGGCGGAATTCCACTAATTGCCAGAGTTCCGATCAAAAAGGTGAGGGAGGTAATCGGCATATACTTCCGCAGTCCGCCCATCATCCGCATATCCTGAGCCAAGGCGGGATCGTGACCTACGACTGATTCCATGCCGTGAATCACAGAACCAGAACCCAAAAATAGCATCGCCTTGAAGTAGGCGTGTGTCATTAGGTGAAATAGACCGGCAGTATAGGCACCGACGCCCATTGCCATTACCATGTAGCCCAGCTGGGACATGGTGGAATAAGCGAGACCTTTCTTGATGTCGTTTTGGGTAATGGCAATGGTTGCCCCCAAAAATGCAGTAAAGGCACCCGTCCAGGCAATCACGTTCATTGCCACTGGGATGCCTTCAAACACGGGATACATCCGCGCAATTAGGAAGACGCCCGCAGCCACCATCGTTGCCGCGTGAATCAGGGCGCTGATGGGGGTAGGGCCTTCCATCGCATCTGGTAGCCAGACGTGCAACGGGAACTGAGCAGATTTTGCCACTGGTCCCATAAACACTAAGATTGCGAACAGAGCCGCAAGGCCGGTACTTAGGTAGCCTGATGCGACAAATGCTTGCAGGCGATCGCCGATTACGTCAAATTCAAAGCTGCCCGTCGCCCAGTACAGCCCCAGCATCCCTAACAACAGCCCGAAGTCGCCGACGCGGTTGACGACAAAAGCCTTTTGGCAAGCATCGGCTGCTGCCTTGCGGTCATACCAGAATCCGATCAGTAGGTAAGAACACATACCGACCAGTTCCCAGAAAATATAAACCTGTACCAAGTTGGGGCTGACCACCAAACCCAACATGGAGGAACTAAACAGGCTCAGATAGGCATAGAAGCGCACATACCCCGGATCGTGAGCCATGTAGCCATCGGTGTAAATCATCACCAGGAAGGCAACTGTCGTCACGATGACCAGCATCAGGGCCGTCAAGTGGTCAATCGTGTAGCCCATATTCAGGTGAAAATTCCCCGCGGCTGCCCACTCCAGGGTACGGGTGTAGGTAGCATGACCTTGAATTTGACTCCAGAGCAGCGCCAAGGAGAAACCCATCGCCATCCCTAGCAGGGAGACTATAACCACGGCATTTAACTGCCGCAGACTGTTGGTAAATCGATTAATCGAGATTAGTCCCAGACCGACCAGCATCGCCCCAGCTAGCGGCAGGACTGGGATGATCCAGGCATACTGATAGAGCAGTTCCATCACTGACGCCTACTTTATATTTCTTAACTAACTTGGTAAGACCGTTTACATTGTGACACAGACGGTCTCTAAAGTATTTATAACTAACAGTTTAGACAGCCAGAAACTTGTCAGCCAAAAATTAAACCCACCGATAGAGAGAATCGGTGAGTTTAAGAACGGGTAAAACGTTGCATTCAGGTTGAACAGTTACAAGCAGCGAAAAAATTGATCGGGATTTACGCACTGAAAGCTTGAAACCGAGATCCCCCGAACCCCCCTTGAAAACGGGGAACCGGACAATTCCCTGCTTTATCGGCGGATGTAAAGGGGATCTCTGCGTCAGTCCTATTTATCTTGGATAGGAGCAGCTATCTCCAACTTCAGGCAGAATTTGGCAAATAACTTACCATAATTTTTTCTAATGCCATGCGTAAATCATCCCGCCCTTGAAAGCTATCAATGCGGTGAACTACCTTGCCGTTTTCAATCAGAACGATCGTGGGTAGAGTCTGGAGGCGATAAGTATTCGCCAGTTTTAAATTTTGATCGGCATTAATTCCAACTAATTTGACTTGTTCGCCCCATTCAGATTGAACTCTAGTCAGGAGGGGGTTAATTAGCCGACATAATCCACACCAGGGTGCCCAAAAATGAACTAGGACTGGGGTGGAAGATTCTAAAACTTCTTGTGTAAACGTCCGTTCGTTAACAGAAAGCACCATGATCCCTCTAGTTTTATTCGCTTTTACTATTGAAAGTCAGCCAAAAGGAGGAAGTGGAACAATAAACAATGAAGTAAAATCCTTCAGCTTACTCTAGCGCAACTGGTATGCCAGTGCGTATCTACTACGTCTAGGCATCTATGGGGACGCTAAGGCGGTAGAACCAGAGCGTAATTAAGCTGAAAGTTATTTGGAATCATGCTACATCCATTTGGGATCGCGTGGCTCAGCATAATTGCGGAACTCACACTACCATCTGACAACACCTGTCGCCTGGATCAACCAGGGGTGCGCCCACCACAACAACAGAATGAAAGCAGCGACCCCTAGATACGCAGGGCGGAGAAACTCTTGCCACTTCAGGGTTTGATGCCCTTCTAGGAGCGCCTGGAAGGGGACAACAGAGGTGCGAGCTTTCACTGCCTCGAAAGCTTCTCCATAGCGAGCCAAAAGACGGCGATCGCCATGCCAAACTGCGAATAAATGATGCAGCACTAGCCCTACTGAAGTTAAGAGGGTAAACGTCGTGCCAACCCAAAGCGTATGGGCAATACACCAAATCACCTGTCCGACCATTTGGGGATGCCTAGTGATGCGGATAATGCCGGTTTCGTAAAGATGCACTTGAGGCTTTTCGATGGCGGCAATTTCTAGCAAGTTGAAAGTTGCTGGATAAAGAAACAGAAATGAGATAGCCGAAAGCACCCACACCACCGACTGAACGCCGGGGACGCCCTGAACTTGCCACAGTTGCAGCCCATCATAACGATGATTAATGAAGTAAACGATCAACACCACTGCTAGAGGAAGACTGACGAGGGCAAATAAGATGCGGTAGAGGCGGGGGCCGATTTTTTTTTCGCCCCAAGGACGCAGTGCAGCCAGACCACTGTGAGCGATCGCAAACCCAAAAAGCAGTCCCAGCATTATGTAGTGGCTAGGAGTCAGAACGCGAAAGAAATTCATAAACTTTTACGTAATTTCCAGTAGAAAATAGACCCCCCAAGTATTCCCTGAGAGACTTGATCTCGTGTTGTGTTACTGTCGATGACTGAGAGGCTTTACAACGAAGTGGGCTATCAATCGCTTGAGTCCAGCCCCATCTCTCGCAAGAGAGCGCTTAGCGATCCTTCGGTCATTGGTGATGGGTCATCGGTCAAATGTCAGCAGTAACCAACAACTGACAACTGACAACCGACAAAAAGCTAACAGATCGCCGAGCTTTATGCCTCAGTCGCTCCTTTCCCTTTTCAGGTAAAGCCTGTATGTCTGACCTTCCTTTCACTTTAGACCAACTCCGCATTCTTAAAGCGATCGCCGCCGAGGGAAGCTTCAAGCGTGCCGCCGATAGCCTGTACGTCTCGCAACCCGCTGTCAGCCTCCAAGTCCAAAACTTAGAGCGGCAGTTGGATGTGCCGTTGTTTGACCGGGGAGGACGCAGGGCACAACTGACGGAAGCAGGGCACCTACTTCTCAGCTACGGCGAAAAAATCTTGACGCTTTGTCAAGAAACCTGCCGCGCCATTGAAGACTTGCAAAATCTCCAGGGTGGCACCCTGATTATAGGAGCTTCGCAGACGACAGGAACCTACTTACTGCCCCGAATGATTGGGATGTTCCGCCAGCAGTATCCAGATGTAGCAGTACAATTACACGTTCACTCGACGCGCCGCACGGCGTGGAGTGTCGCCAACGGGCAAGTTGACCTGGCAATCATTGGGGGAGAGGTTCCTTCCGAACTACAAGAAGCACTAAAAATTATTCCTTATGCTGAAGATGAACTAGCGCTGATCTTGCCAGCCTTACATCCCCTCGCCAAAATTGGGACTATCCAAAAAGACGACCTTTACAAATTGCAGTTCATTGCCTTAGACTCCCAATCCACCATCCGCAAGGTGATTGACCAAGTGCTAACTCGCTGCGGCATCGATACCCGACGCCTCAAAATAGAGATGGAACTCAACTCGATTGAGGCAATTAAAAATGCCGTGCAGGCAGGACTTGGGGCGTCGTTTGTCTCCCTATCGGCGATCGAAAAAGAGTTGCAAATGGGCATCCTCCACTACGCAAAAATTGAAGAGGTAGTGGTCAAGCGGATGCTATGGGTGATTGTGAACCCAAATCGCTACCGCTCCAAAGCAGCAGAAGCGTTTAGCCAAGAAATTTTACCTGCCTTTGCCTCCCCCGGATGGGGAAGAGAAATGGAAGCATCCACTCCAATCGAAGCCGATGGGTTCAAGGCAGCTGCTCCTAACTCCGCAGGCAGTTAATTCCAGTATTAGCCAGCTGTTAGTTGCTAATCGCGAATGGAAGTATGGCTACTAGCTCTTAAACAATTAGCAATTAGCAACCATCGATTAGGATTTGACCAGTAACTCCTCATGGAAATTTACTGTACCCGTCCCGGCTGCCCTCGCCCCCTGAATTTTTTTGCCGATCTTGATGACAACAACCTTGTCAAAACGGTGCAGCAGAAGTATTGCACCGCCTGTGGAATGCAGCTGATTTTAGATGGTCGGTATCTATCGGCAAAGCTGTTAGGACGAGGGGGATTTGGTGCAGCGTTTTTGGCACGCGATCGCCGCACGCCTGGAATGCGCCGATGCGTCGTCAAACAGTTTCAGCCAGTGGGAGATTTAACGCCGGATCAGCTACAAATTGCCCAAAATCTATTTGCACGGGAAGGAGAAGTTTTAGAAGAACTCGGCAGCCATCCTCAAATTCCCGACTTGTTTGCTTTCTTTGATATCACAGTTCCCAGCATTCAACCGGGAAAACAGGACAAGTTTTTCTATCTGGTGCAGGAATTCATCGATGGGCATAATTTGGAAGAGGAACTGGCGCAGAAGGGGAAGTTCTCCCCAGACGAGGTGTTATTACTGCTGCGAGAAATCCTGCCGGTGCTAAAGTTTGTTCATGATAGCGGCTCCATCCACCGAGATATCAAGCTTTCCAACATTATGCGCCATCGCAACGGTCGGCTTTATCTCTTAGATTTTGGTGCTGTTAAGCAGGTGACGAAGGCAACGCCTGGTGGATCGTCAACCGGAATTTATTCAATGGGATTTGCACCGCCAGAGCAAATGGCTGGGGGTCAAGTGTATCCTTCAACAGATTTGTATGCCTTGGCGGTGACTTGCATTATCCTACTCACGGGCAAGCAGCCAACCGAGTTATTTGATGTCTATACAAATCAGTGGAATTGGAGACCTCATGCAGGTGCGATCGCTAGCGCTGCGGGAGCTAGTGAGTGGAATCGCTTCGCCGATATTTTAGACCAGATGCTCTTGAGTGCGCCGAATCAACGGTTTCAGTCTGCTGATGAAGTGCTGCACGCCCTGACTTCTTTATTACCGTCCCCTGCGCCTCTGGCACCACCGACTCAGATGCCTACCCGCGTCGCCGCTCCAGCCGCCGCTGCCGCGCCTCCAACTCCAGCCCCGACCCCTCAGCCACCCGCCCCCATTTCTCAACCCGCCTCTCGACCGAGATTTTCTCTACTGGAGGTTTTAGGAGGAGCAGCTTTTACGGGGTTTGAAGGCGGATTGTTATTTATTGCTTTGGGTAGTTTGCTGCCATCCCCAGGGCTGAGCGTTGGATTGTTGGGGATGATGATTGGGGGTCTATTGTTTGCTCAATACCGCCGCTTCATTGAAAAATTGGATTTATTGATTATTGCGGGAATAACCCTGGCAATTATGCTGTTTTTTCCCGTTTTACGAGACGGGTTTCCCCTGGAGATAGTCGTTTTTGTGGCTATGTTGGCTGGAGCAGGCGCGATCGCAGTGACTGCTCTATTTCGCCTAATTTATAAATTACTTGCTAATTTTCTCTAAGCTAATCGTGAGCTTCCTGAGTAACCATCATGTCCCAAAAAAACGAAACCACGGTTCTCGTCTTAGCCCTCCTGCTCACTGCTGCTTTATTAGGCGCTGGCTTTTGGTGGTTTACCAAGCGCTCTGGTGTTGACCTCGGTCGTTTAAACCAAACCACCAACCCCAGTGATGCTGCCAACGATCGGGAAAATCAGCCCAATCGCTCAACACCCTCCACCGGCGAAGGCTTTCCCCAAGTGCAGAACGTTCCTACTGGGCTGTTTAGCTACGGTGGCAGCACCTCTTGGGCACCGATTCGACTCGCAGTAGACTCGCGGATGCAAGCGGCGCGACCTGAGTTTCGGCTGCGCTATGTTGAGCCAAATACCGGCCCTGCTAGCTCTGGCGCTGGCATCAGAATGTTACTAGACGGGAAAATAGACTTCGCCCAATCTTCGCGACCGATTCTGACGAGCGAGTATAACCAGGCACAGCAGCGAGGGTTCGGGCTTAAAGAGATTGCGATCGCAATTGATGGATTGGCAGTCGCGGTTAACCCAAACCTGAATATCCCAGGTTTGACCTTAGATCAGTTGAAATCTATCTATACGGGCAAGATTACTAATTGGCAAGAATTAGGCGGCCCGGATATCCCAATTAAACCCTATTCTCGTTCCCCAAATGCTGGAGGAACGGTGGAACTATTTGTGGAAGAAGTTTTGAACGGTCAACCTTTTAGTGCCAATGTTGAATTTGTCTCTACCACGACTCAAGCACTGCAAAAACTTGGTGGTAGCCCTGGAGGAATTTACTTTGCTTCTGCTCCTGAAGTGGTTCCACAATGTAGTATCAAGCCTTTGCCACTTGGGCGGAGAGCGGGTGAATTTGTAACGCCTTACCAAGAGCCTTTTGTGCCGCTGCAAACGTGCCCTAGTCAACGCAATCAGCTGAATATTCAGGCTTTTCAAACGGGTCAATATCCCCTGACTCGGAAGCTATTTGTGATTATTAAACGGAATGGTCAGAGAGAACAGCAAGCGGGTGAAGCTTATGCAAATTTGTTGCAGATAGAACAAGGACAGCAACTGATTTCTGAGGCTGGATTTGTTAGGCTCCGCTAATTACTCTCGTTTAAAACGTGATTTAAACTAAATATTTCAACGCGAAAAAGAATTTAATTAGACTTATCAATAAGACCTATTTCTTCCTGCTTAACCATCCATGTCCCATAAAAATGAAACAACGGTTCTTGTTCTGTCCCTATTGATTACGGCAGGTGTTTTGGGGGCTGGTTATTGGTGGTTTAAGAGCAATTCCAGTCCCCCAATTGCTCCGGGAAACCCTGATTCGGTGAAATCAAGTCCAGTTCCTATCGCACCAGGTTCTATCAGCACTCGAATTAGTATAGGGGAAAAATCTTTAGCAACGGCGAATGCTAACTCCGAGAAACAAGCAGGAGTGCAAGCATTTGCAAGCGGGGATTTTGCTAGCGCGATCGCTAACTTTCAATCATCCCTCCAAGCGAATCGCAACGATCCAGAAACTTTAATTTATCTCAATAATGCCCGGATCGGCAAGCAAATCAGCTACACCATTGCCGTCTCCGTGCCAATTGGTACGGATGTAAATGGAGCTTTAGAAATGTTGCGGGGCGTCGCTCAAGCTCAAACTGAAATTAATCAAGCTGGGGGAATTAAAGGAATTCCGGTAAAAGTAGCGATCGCGAATGACGATAATAATCCAGAAATTGCCAAACAAATTGCTAGCGCCTTGGTCAATAATCCAGAAGTGTTGGGTGTTATCGGCCCTTATTCGAGCGATGTCACTTTGGCGGCAGGAACTACTTATAACGATGGCAAATTAGTCGTCATTTCCCCGACCAGCACCTCAATTAAACTTTCCGGTTTTAGCCGCTACGTTTTTCGGACGGTTCCCAGTGACTACGTAGCAGCCAGGGCATTATCTGACTATATGCTCAACAAATTGCAACGGAAAAATGCAGCCGTTTTCTTTAATTCCCGGAGTGCCTATAGCCAATCGCTGAAATCGGAATTTGTCGCTGCCGTATCTTTAGGAGGCGGGCAAGTATCGAATGAGTTTGACTTATCCGAACCGGGTTTTAGTGCTGCTAGAAGTATCGATCTAGCGATCGCTCAAGGTGCCCAAGTGCTAATGTTAGCAGCGAATACAGATACTTTAGACAAAGCCCTGCAAGTCGTGCAGCTAAATCGCAAACGATTAAAGCTCTTGGGGGGAGATGATGTTTACACACCCAAGACTTTGGAAGTGGGCGGTGAGGCAGCAGTTGAGATGGTGCTGGCAGTGCCTTGGCATATCAATGGCGATCCGACTTCTAACTTTCCCCGCCAATCCCGACAACTATGGGGTGGCGATGTCAGTTGGCGTACCGCTTTGTCTTATGACGCTACCCAGGCTTTGATTGCAGCCTTGCAGCGCAATGCCACCCGAACCGGAGTCCAAAAATCCCTAATTGCATCGGATTTTTCGTCTACTGGGGCATCGGGCATCATCCGGTTTTTACCGTCAGGCGATCGCAATGCTGCCGTCATTCTCGTCCGCATTCAACCGGGTACCACCTCCGGTACCGGCTACGATTTTGTACCCCTTCGTCCTTAATAGGCTGGTAGCCATGAAAGGGCAATCGTCAGGACAACAAACTGATGGCAATCGGCTCAAAAAGCTAATTATTGTTAACACTCAAAGCAGACGCAGGTAAACAGAGCAAATTATCCCCTTGAGTTCTGATTAATCCTTTTTGACGTAACTTACCCATTAAGCGAGTCACAGTGACACGGGTAGAACCGATGGCACTGCCAATTTGGGCATGAGTCAGGGGAAATGGCAGACAGTAACCGCTATCTTGGGGTTCGCCAAATTCTTCGATTAACAGTGTCAGAAATCCCAACAGCCGATCGATTGTCCGTCGCTGTCCTAGGGTACTCAGCCACAGTAGCTTGCGCTGGTGCTGATACCGGAACGCATCAAATACTTCGCGACGGAAGTGAGGCCAGTTGTCCAGGTCATGCCAGTACATCCAAACTACAGAAGTTTGATCGACGTGGGCATAAGCCTGAAGGGTAAACGGTGACTGGGCAACAATTTCAAACGGTTGTCCTGCACCCACAAAGCCTAAAAAAGCTTCTTCTGGACTCAAACGCAGAACTTTAGCAGCGGAAGAACTGGTGTTAGCGCTAACTTGAGCCGTACCGACTAAGCGGACGGCACCCCGTTGGACTAGATACAAAAGTCCTGGTCTAGCTGGAATTCGCTCATCTTTACTGAAAGTCCGATAACGGTAGTGTTCCTGCGCCCAGTCTAGAATCCGTTGCCAGGTTAAAAACGGTCGTGATACCTCTGATGTGGAGGATGGTGATTGCATAAGTGGCAAGCGATGATCTTTTATAAATTTTACCAAGCTTACAAGGTAGCAAAAAATACTTCCTCACGCGCCTGCTTGAGTTAGATATTATTTTGGGAAAGTTCTAACCTTAGGTAGAGGTCATAAAACTAGACTAGATAAGCGAAATACGCCTTTCAAAGGGAGTGAGTGTGAAGGTGAATTTACCGGCTGTTCATTGCCCATCGCTGAAGCAACAGATGCTTATTCAGCTACAAGCAGCTATCGGTTTCTACAGAGAAAGATACCTTCTTAACAAGGACGCGATCGCTTCACATCCGCCAGAGGAAAATACGCCGTTGGCTGAGCAGCTCAGCGGTGCCGAAATCCCTCTCCAGCGATTTCAGGAGGGTAAAGGCATCCGATACAGGTCGAGTGTCGCCCTCAAATTTGCAGCTCTCTGGCACCTGCCAGCATTGGAAATTGCAACTGAGCTAGCTGCCTATCTCTGTACTAGCGTCGATGACGCTCAGGGAAAGGTGGGTTTACAAAATTTGACAATTCAAGTGATTCCTCCCGGTTTCATTGATTTCCAACTCACCGATACGGAAATAGCCCGTTGGTTGCAGCTTTTGGTAGTAGGGGTGAGTCAAAGCCAGGGAGTTCCCAATTACCTATTACCAATTCCCGATTACCGGGTACCGATGACTTACCCCCAACCCCTATCAAGTCTTTCAAAAGTACAGTACATCCATGCCCGTTGCTGCTCTTTGCTGCGCTTAGGGCATCGGGAGAAGATAATCCAGCTCAATGACTCGCCTGCGCTGATGCTAGTCTACCCAGAGCCAATTCCTTGGCTGACTGCGGACGGGCAACTCCAGTTGGTTCATCCAGCAGAACGCCACTTGATCGCCCAATTGTTGGGGTTGCTAGATGAACTGGGGGGCATGAATCAACTGAAGTGGGGAAAACGGGCGTTTGATGCGACTCAGGCTTTTGAAACCTTTTACAGTGAATGTCGCATTTTTGGCGAAGTCAAGACTCAGATGCCTCATCTGGCGCAGGCAAGATTGGGGTTAGTGGGAGTAACTCGCACAATTTTGAAATTCCTGTTGCAAGACAGGCTGGGCATCTTGGCACCCATCGAACTTTAGTCGTACCACCACCTACCCCTAGTTAGAAAATTTTGTAAAAAGCACTAGACAAATGGAATGATATGCAATACTATTGCTCTTGTGTGAGGAGCGAACCAGTGAGGGGACCGAGACGAAACACGGCCAGTCGTCGGTCCTCTTTCTGATCTAAAGGGTTTTAAAGTAGAAACATTTCAATGGCAGCGGCGGCACCATCTTTCTCTACACTAGGAGCCACCCACTGAGCGATCGCTTGAACCTCTGCGGGTGCATCCCCCATCGCAACACCAATCCCAGCGTATTCAAGCATCTCCAAATCATTAAAGTTATCGCCAATCGCCATGACATTAGCAGCGTCTAGCCCTAATATCTCTTCGGCTAAGTAACGCACTGCTGTTCCTTTATTCACACTAGGGTGAGTCGCTTCAAAGAAAGTCGCAACAGAGGTGGTCAAGTAAAGTTCGGCTGGGGTGTAACGCTTTCGTAACGTTCCGAGCAAATTTTCAATCACGGTTGTATCGTCACAGAGCGCCAAAACTTTCGTCGGTTCAGCAATCGAGAAGGTGTTCCGCAGGTCGCCAACAACGATAGGCTGGATGCCGGAGCGTTCTGAGTACGCTTTGGTTGCTGATGTCAGTTCTCTGACATACAACTGGTCGTTGATGTAGAAGTGGACGGAAAGCAGCGATCGCAATTCCGGTTCCTCAAAGTGTTCCAACAGTTGCAATACCATTGGCTCAGAAACAGGCGAGTGACGCAGAACTTGGTGGGTGATGGGGTCTTGAATCCAAGCACCTTGATAAGCCATCACAGGCAATGTGGAGCCAACGTGTTGATGGAAGCGCAAAGCAGAACGATACATCCGACCTGTCGCGATCGCAACGTGAATACCCTTTGCTTGAACGGCACGAATTGCCCGAAGTACAGGTTCTCTGATAGTGTTGGATACACCGGCAATCGTGCCATCAATGTCTAAAACTAATAATCGAATCGCCTTGGCATCTAAACCGGGAGAGTTGACCTCAACTACCTGGTTAGAAAAAGAAGGGTTTGACATGAGTTGTTCGTTGTTCGTTGTTCGTTGCTAGAGTAACCAAACTTCTAAACACTAACAACCAAAAACTAATAACTCCTTAAAAGGCTATGACCGAGGCAAAGAATCGCTATCGCGCCAGTCGTCGGGTTTTATTTGCGACGCTTTGGCTCACCTTGTTCGTTTTATCCGTTAAAGTTTCAGCAGGTTGGACAACGCGATCGCTCAGTCTGCTAGCGGAGTCGCTGCACACCCTGATTACCAGCTTCAGTATCCTGTTGAGTTTGCTCGTCACTGCCGCACCCGACCGTCTAGCAGGGCGCGAAGTGCATGGTCATAGCAAACTGGAAAGCGTGGCAACGCTTCTGCTCGTGGCTTTTTTGGGCTTTGCTTGCTTAAATTTACTGGGAATGTCCGCCCAGCAGCTAGTCGCTGCGACCAGGGTTGTCGATCTCCCGTATCCCACCTCCGTGAGTCTACCCCTAATTCAATTGCTGGGAGTGGTTGTCTCCACAACCCTAGTCCTCGCCCTCATCGGCGTGTACCAAGCCAGAGTTTTAAATAGCCCTGCTGTGCGGTTTAATTCCATTCAGTTGTTTAAGGATGTGGGGCTAACCCTCTTGGTAGTAGCAGGCTTGGTAGGCGTGATGTGGGGAATTTTCTGGCTCGACGTAATGCTGGCGGTTTTTTTGGTTCTTCTAGCCGCGAGAAGTTGTTGGTACGTCGTGAATTGGCAGTTACCGCTGATGGTGCAACAGACTGCGATCGCTCCCGAAGTTTTGGCGCAAATTGCCCGTCAGGTTGGCGGTGTCACCCACTGTTACCAGATTGAGTCGCGAGGAATTGTCGGGCGTTTGGTGTTAGTGCAGATGCATCTAATTCTGCATCCAGAGTTTATGGGAATTGCTTCTCTGATTGCCGAGCGCATTGAGTTGGCGATTCGAGAGCGCTATGGTCCCATTCAAGCCATTTTCTATATTGATGACGATGTTCGAGAGCTGGAAAACTACAGTTCCGCTAATCCAACTTTAGAAGTGAACGGAATTCGTTATCGACGAGATGAGACACACAGCCAAAATTAACTTTGAGCGACGCTTCTGGCGAGCGGAGTAGAACTTCATCCCAATTCCGGCTTGTTGACGCTTCACTTTCAATTTGTCTTTTGTCCCCCAATTGAGCGGGGGGCTATTAACGCCGCAGAACTTTTCTTGCCTGAGTATCTTTCCTAAGTATCAGATAAGCAGATGCGAATCCAGCACTTTCAACCTAGCTGTCTTTATGTGTTTCTGATACCGAACTCACGTTAATTCCCAATTTCCCGATTTCATTAGTAATTTTTCATCGCCCGTTCCATATCGCGCTTATCATCGCGCCGCTTGACGTCTTCGCGCTTGTCGTGCAGCTTTTTACCCTTGCCAAGACCCAAACTAATTTTAATCCAACCCCCCTTCAAATACATTTTCAGAGGGATTAACGTTAAACCTTGCTGTTCCACCTTGCCAATCAGCTTGCGGATTTCCTGGCGGTGCAGCAGCAATTTGCGAGTGCGACGAGGGTCGTGGTTGAAAAATGCGCCGATGCCCTTGTAGGGCGAAATGTGGACGTTCAGCAGCCATATCTCACCATTGCGAATCAGGGCATAGCCATCTCGTAGATTGGCCTGACCCAGACGAATCGATTTAACCTCGGTGCCAGTTAACTCTATTCCCGCCTCATAGGTTTCCAAAATTTCATAGAGGAAACGGGCTTGCCGGTTATCGCTAAGAATTTTTATCCCTTCGTTCTTTTGACTCATTGCAGCCCATCAGTGGAAAACCTTCCCTTAACGTAGCCTTAAAACAGAACCTGTTGCAATAGACTCCAGAGGGAGCAGGGGGGAAGATCAATGGCCTACTGCCTGAATTAGGGAATGAGTCTTAGCGTAACTTCTTGGAGGCGGCTACCAGGGTTCATATCTCGATACGTTGCACCGACTTTCCGACTTCTAGCATCTTGGCGTTCTGCTGAAATCTGGGAAGCAGATTGAGCTGCTGCTTTTTGAGCTTCCGCCTTTTTTTCGGCTTCAGCTTGGAGGTGCTGCTTTTCGGTATATTCTGCACTCTTGGCTAAAGCTCTGGCGTAGGTAGGGGTGTCTTGGGGAATCTGTTGCAGATAATTTAACGCACCCGCAAAGTCTGTTCTGAATGCTCGTTCGTAGGCTTGTTGTAACAGATAATCAGCTTTGATATGTTGCTTTTGGGTATATTCAGCAATCTTTGTCTGAACTTTTGCCCCAGCAGGCGTTTGTTGGGGAATGAGTTTGAGATAGTTTAGGGCGCTGGTAAAGTCTTTTTCTGCCGCTCGCTCGTAGGCTTTTTTTAATAATTGTTGAGATTCTGCTTCAATTTTGGGTTGAGTTTTCTGAACAAGTGGCGCTATTTTTTCTTGCCAGTAGGAAATTTTAGGAATCTTACGAGCTGCTTCTAGCACATCTAACCACCGGCTTTCTTTAAATGCTTGTTCGGCGGATTGAAATTGAGCAGCAGCGGTATGCCATTCTTGGCTCCACTCGCGTGCGGTGGCTTGAGCTTCTGGATAGATAGAACTTTCTGAGGGAATAGATTGTGCTAGCGCGATCGCGCCTTGAACATCTCCTGTCTGATATTTGTCCTTCGCGGTAACTAAAATGTTTGATGAAGACTCTGACGGAAAAGCATTCAGCAGAGAATAAAGCCCGCCTGTTATCACTAAACTATTCGCCGCAATCCCGATTCCAAGCCCAGTCAGTATTGGAGAATGTTGAGGTTTGTAAGAGCGAGTATTTCTCTCGCCTTTCCTTAATTTTTGACTTGGAATTTCTTTAATTGTGGCTTTGTGAGTTTCTTTTTTTTGACGATTAAAAACTGCCTTCTGTACGGGTGGCTGGTTGGTTGTCTCTACTGCTGGCTTCTGGCTTCCGTCTAACGACTGGAGAGCTTGCAGTACCTCCGAAGCTGACTGGTAGCGGCTTTTGAAGTGGTAGCGTACCATCTTGTTCAGGACAGAAACTAAGCGATCGCTCAAGACACTCATTGAGAGACTGCTGCTAAAAAGGTGCTGCCAGATCAGCTCACCCGTCTCAGGATTTTCTTTTAATTGTGCCGGTTCCACGCCAGTTAAGGCTTGGATGGCAATAACTCCCAAAGCATAGATATCGCTATTTCGGCGCGGATGTCCGATGAGTTGCTCTGAGGGAATGTAACCTAAGCTACCAACAGCCAAAGTCGTATTACTCTGTGCTAGATCGGGAGCTGAATGCTGTGGCTGCGCTACACAAAAATCTACTAGAAATAACTTGCCATCCTCGGCGCGTCTGACTAAATTGTTCGGTTTCAAGTCGCCATGAATGATGCCGTGACTGTGAACAAATGCCAGAATACGCAGGACTTCTTCCAGCATTTCAACAACTTGGGTTTCCGTCCAGCGTTTGACGCAGCCTTGGCTTATGGGCAGTTCCGCACTTAGCTGATGTCCCTGAATAAATTCTTGTACTAAATAGAATTCCTGGTTTTCTTCAAAGGAGTCTAATAACTGAGGAATTTGGCTATGGTTGCCAAGTTTTGTCAAGATTTCTGTTTCGTTGAGGAACCGACGCCTTGCAATTTCCAAACTGTTAGGGTCTGAACTTGCAAGACTAAAGTGCTTGACAACGTATTTTGGCTTGCCTACTTGGTGAATGTCTTCGGCAATATAGGTCTGTCCAAAAACTCCAGATACCAGGAGTTGGACAATTTGGTAACGCCCTTTTAGTAGTTTCCCGATCATGGAGTAAATTGCCAGCTTTTTATCTAGTGAATTTTAAAAACACATCTAGATAATTTTTTCAGCAACTCACATCTATTTCCGGAAGCCAGTGACACGTACTGTACAGCTAAGCGCAAATCAATGTAAAATCGCGCCCGGATACCAGAAACTCAGTTTCTCAACCACAGAGCTATTTACACTTTTGTTGTGCCTATACGCTCATGCTGAGCGTCGCTACACCGTTTAGAAGCCTACAGTAAAGGAGCGCATTTCTCAACTTGCGCCCCTGTTGTGGGTCAAAAAAATCAAGTCTATTGCTGTGTCAAAAATGTTTTGACAGTGTGTAGAGGCTTTCGGGTCGGAAAGCCCCTACTTTTCAGATAAACATTGACAAACTAATCTCCAGACACCGATTTACCGTTCGCTCACTGTAATGGTGGCGTGGGTGGTGTGACTGGTGTAATCGACGGGATTGCCGGTGTTACGCCTGGTGTGACCGGCGGTATTACGGGTATCACGGGCGGAACCCCTGGTAGAGCAGGCGGTGTTATGCCTGGTGTGGTTGGTGTTGCTACGCCTGGTGTGGTTGGTGTGGTGACGCCTGGTGTGGTTGGTGTGGCTACACCTGGTATAGTCGGCGTGGTTACGCCTGGTGCGGTCGGCGGTGTCGGTGTGGTGACGCCTGGTGTGGTTGGTGTGGTGACGCCTGGTGTGGTTGGTGTGGTTACACCTGGTGTGGTTGGTGTGGTTACACCTGGTGTAGTCGGTGTGGTGACGCCTGGTGTAGTCGGTGTGGTGACGCCTGGTGTGGTCGGTGTGGTGACGCCTGGTGTGGTCGGTGTGGTGACGCCTGGTGTGGTTGGTGTGGTTACACCTGGTGTGGTTGGTGTGGTTACACCTGGTGTGGTTGGCGTAGTTACGCCTGGTGTAGTCGGTGTGGTGACGCCTGGTGTAGTCGGTGTGGTGACACCTGGTGTGGTCGGTGTGCCTGGGGCGTTAGATTGGGCAAGACCTGAGGTGGAGATAGCGACGGGCGCTGAAAAGGCTAGAAGAGTAGCAAAGACAAACTTTCTTATCATTTGGGTAGATGCCTATGGTTAAGTTTTATCAAAAGAGCCTGGTTGCATATTGACAAAAGTATGTTTCAGCTCACCAGCCATCCCCTTGCTATGGGTAGAGTCAATCGCCTACCCTAAGAAAGACGTTTGAGCTGAGAGCGATCGCACTTTGGGGGGGTTGACTGGAAGCTGCGGTGTTTCCAGCGAAGCGATCGCATCAAATCACCTGATGGATTGTTTTCACCTATGTAGGTGGAGTTAGACAAGTTCTTCTGTGCCAAAATCGATTTCAACGATTGCGCGATTTTTCTGCAAAGACGCTTTCCTAACGCTATCTGCCACGAAACTCCATGAACTTAGTTATCGGACAAACACTGGGAGGACATTACCAAATCATTAACTCCTTGGGAGGAGGAGGGTTTGGTCAAACTTATCTTGCCCAAGATATGTATCTTCCTGGCACCCCTCGATGCGTTGTTAAGCTACTCAAGCCTCAAGCAACCGATCCCCAGACTTTGCAAACTGCGAGACGCCTCTTCGAGACGGAAGCAAAAGTTCTGCACCAGTTAGGGAATCACGATCGGATTCCTCGACTTTTCGCCTATTTCGAGGAAAATCAAGAGTTTTATCTAGTTCAAGAATTCATTGAAGGTAGCGATCTTAGCCAGGAACTCCCCACAGGCGGTAGCAGTGGAGTCATCCCGCCGCTATCTGAAGATGAAGTAATTTCTCTGTTACAAGAGATTCTTGAAATATTAGAATTTGTTCATCAACAAAATGTTATCCACCGCGATATTAACCCTCGAAATTTAATCAGACGGAAGGAAGATAACAAATTAGTTTTAATTGATTTTGGTGCAGTTAAGCGAATTAGCACTCAAATAATTAAGGGAGCAAAAACTAGCTTTACGGTTGCCATTGGTACTCCAGGCTACTTACCAAGCGAACAAGCGAACGGAAACCCCAAATTAAGCAGTGATATCTATGCGGTAGGCATGATAGGAATTCAGGCTCTCACCGGCTTATTTCCTAACGAATTACCAGAAGATTCTAATACGGGTGAAATCATTTGGCGTAACCATTCATCAGTCAGCACCACTCTGGCAAATGTTTTAGATAAAATGGTGCGTTATGATTTTCGGCAGCGTTACCAATCTGCTGCTGAAGCGTTGCAAGCTCTCAAAGATTTGAAGATACCGACGGGTGTCACAATGATGGTTGCACCCTCTGTAAAATCACCCGTTCGCCCGACAAGTCAGAAAAAAAGCAAAAAATCGCGTTCCCTTCCTTGGAAAATTTTAATCTCAACGATAGTCCTAGTATTGGGAACGGGTGCAACTATTTTTACGGTTAATATTATTAACTCTTCTAATGCAACTGACTTGTATAACCGAGGCAAAACCTTTTCAGAATTAAATCGCAATGAGGAAGCGCTGAATGCTTATGACAAAGCTCTTAAAATTAGACCGGAATACCTAGAAGCGTGGAATGGGCGCGGTCAAATTCTATTCAATCTGAATAAATATAAAGAGGCGATTGAAGCTTACGACAAAGCCATTCAGATTAGCCCAGAATCCTTTGAAGCTTGGGCGGGTCGCGGCTATGTACTGGATAAATTGGAGCAATACAAAGAGGCAATTGATTCTTTCGAGAAAGCTTTAACTATTAATCCCAATTCGCCAGAAGTTTGGAATGGTCGCGGCGAAGCAATGACGAATTTACAGCAATATCAAGAAGCGATTGAATCTTTTGATAAGGCGGTGCAATTTAAGCCAGACTACTATCAAGCTTGGTACAGTAGGGGCTGGACGTTGCATAATTTGCAAAAATATGAGGAAGCGATCGCGTCTTACGACAAAGCTGTAGAATCTAAATCCGACTACTCCCAAGCTTGGTACAATCGGGGTAACTCGCTAATGAGCTTACAACGTTATCAAGACGCGATTGAATCTTATGACAAGGCGGTAAGATTTCAACCGAATCACTTCAAAGCTTGGTATAGCCGGGGGAATGCGTTAGTGAATTTGCAGCAATATAAAGATGCAATTGACTCGTATACCCAAGTTACTAAAATTCAGCCAAATTACTCTAAAGGCTGGTACGGGATTGGTTGGTCGTTGCATCAATTACAACGATACGAAGAAGCGATCGCTTCCTATAACCAAGCCTTAAAATTTAATCGAGGCGATTACCTCATTTGGTACAATCGAGGCAATTTACTTTATAACTTGAAACAATATCAAGAAGCGATCGCGTCTTATAATCGAGCCGTTGCTATCAAGCCAGATCACTACGAAAGCTGGTTCAGTCGGGGAAATGCGCTGTTGAACGTAAAGCGGTATGAAGAAGCGATCGCCTCTTATGACAAGGCGATTCGATACAAGCCAGATTACCAGCAAGCCATAGAAGGCAAACAGCGATCGCAGGATCAATTGAAGCAGGAAAAAGAAAAGCTAGCTCAAAGATCAGGTGGTGAGTCCGTTAAACCAGAAAAGCCGAAGCGTGAGAAAAAGAAATAAGCTGCTATGCGTTTAAAATAGATAGCGATCGCACTCTTGATTTAATTACAGGCGCGGGTTCCAACTGGTAGCTTTCAAGTGAATGTTCCTAAAAATCTAATTGCTTCAGCCTTATGCTGGAAGAGGGCATGAATTATATCACCATTGTTATATCGAATGTCAATCTCGTACTTTGAGACAGGCGCGGGTGTAGGTTGGGTATCTGCGTAATTCTGGATGTATTCTATAGCTTGTTCGACATTGGAAATTTGCCTTATCAGCCCGTGTAGAACAGTAACGCTTACCCCCTGAACCCGGCGTGAAAATGACTGGTTTAAGGTATTAATAAAGTTATCTATTCTGACTTTTTCTAGACTGAGCAGGTGATTCTTAATTTCTGCAATATCCTGCGTTGATAACGTATTCCACTGAGAAATTTTCTTTTTAAACTCAGCTTCTGGTGTGTTTTCGTCAAAAGATGCATCAATTTGAACAGATGCAAATGCTCCAACGATGCTGCCATACTGAAGGTAAAGAATTTCAAAACCTTTAGATTGCAATTGATTGAGCGCTCCTTGAGTAAAAACACCCGCCAGGATAGCACCTAAAAACAGGGTAAGCGCATCTAAATTCGGGTGTAAATATGATACTAGAGAGATGCAATCTACCTCGAAGGGTGAGGCGGTTTCATGACAAAAAACTTAGACTCAACTACACCAGGTGA